>DAOLNV010000083.1:0-6908 GCA_035416745.1 Candidatus Hydrogenedentota bacterium
CGCCCTACTCCGCCGCGAGTTCGGCGAGCTGCTGGAAAAGCGTGGATACGATAGTCGGCTCGGAGTCTACGGCAACCTTGCTTGTTCCCAGCCAGGTTTCGTATCCGCCCAACGCGTGTTGCGCGGGCGTCGGCAGGTACCCGAAACCGCCATTGGCTTGCGAGATGGTAAAGGTGACCGGAAGCGGGCTCTCAGCCTTGATGCGCAGTCCCGTTTCCGCAAATGTCTCGAACGGGATCCCGGCAATGCCCAGGTCGCCGATACGCAATGCCTGGACCCAGATATCCACGGTGTCCGGACATTCCCTGAGGTTCAACGTGCGCTGTGCGTAAGAACGCTTGACGATGCCCACCTCGGCTTCGGGCTTGCCGAGAATGTCATTGGCCCACTGCACCTGGGCCTCATCGGGTTTGCGCAGGCCCAGCGTCAGCTTGGTCAGCCGGCCGCCGAGTTTCACCTGGTCCTTGAATTCGATGGTCTGATATGCCCGGAAAACCTCCGCCGCGACGATATTGGCGACCCGGTACATCTGGTCGTAGGGCTCGCGCTTTGGACGCGGCTGACTGTGATTGATGTTGTTGACGTCTCCGCTCGTGCCGTTGGACAAGATGCCCACGAAGGGCGGTTCAAGCCGGTCTGCGCCGAGCAAGTCCTGGATACGGTCAGTAAAGACGCCGTAGTAGTCCGCGGAAATGTGCCCGCCGGGCACGCCGCCCACGTAGTGCAGCGAGTAGTTCGCCAGAAGCGCGATCGGCCGCCCTTCCACGGACCGTACCGCCAGAAACACGATCCCGGGGTCGGTTGGTCCGGCCGGCTTCACCAAAGATGCGTGCCCCCCCGGCGGATTCATGCGTACCTGGTCCTGCGCGCCATACGGGCTAACCATCAGAGCAGGATCGCTCATGTACCATCGTCGGTTGAAGACCTGGTCCGGTTCTTCACCTTTCCCCCAGCCGACCTGGGCCGGTTCGAGATTGTTGATGGCGCACTGAACGCCGTCGACGATACGGTCCGCCAAGAACCGCTGATACTGAGTAAGCTCCCCGTAAACCCCGGGACATTTCGATACTCTTGCGGGCGGCCCCGAATGCGTATGGGTAGACGCCATGAACAAGTGTTCGGGGGGAATTCCAGTGATTTCCTGAAGCCGTTTCTTCGCCTCGTCAAATACGTTCTGATCAATGCCCAGGTTGTCGCAGATCACGATGGCCAGACGCCGTTCGCCGTTGTCGAGCACCAGACAGCGCACGTGCAGGTCATCATGAATGTGGGTGGCTTTCGGGACTTCAAAGTTACCCACGATGTCGCACCCCAGCGGCGGCGTGATATTTGCCTTGGCTGCGCCCGCCCGCAACACCGGCGCTTCCGTTTCCGCCGCATTGCCTGCCATCGCGAACAGACACGCCGCTGCCAACAGACCAAGTCCGAATTGCATAACAGAATTGAGCTTCAACGAGTTCATGGGCTGCCTCCTTGAATTGTGTTATGGCCGCATTGTAGCAGAACCACTCGCACAGGGCATGGCGCAACGGCGGCGGTGCCGGCCCGGGTTCGCCGCGAGCCATGGTATACTGGCTTCGATTCACGGATACACCAGGCTTTGCGCCGGGAGGATCATCGCCATGGAGCCCGCAAGGAAAGAACAGTTTCTCACACTTTGGAACAAGTACTTCCCGGGAGCGGACCTGCCTATAACGTTCTTCTACACGAACCAGCCCCGGGGAGCGGAACCGCCCGACGAACACCAGTGTTTTCTTGCCCAATTGGCCGATGTCCGAAGAGGACGTACGCTCTTCTTCAGCGTGGATTCGGTCGTGTGCTCGGGGGGAAAGAGGTATCTGGGCTTTTCTCAGGCGCTCATGCCCAAGTTCGAATACTTCCTTTCATGCGGCATCCCCGGCAAGATGGAAGGTGAGCGGTACAAGAAATCCCCGGAACTGGTGAAAGAATTGTTGGAGAAGGCGCCCACGTTCGTTGCCCCAGCGCCCTACGCCGTCTTCAAGCGCTGGGATTGCCTCGGACCCGACGATCAGCCGGAGGCAGTCATATTCTTCGCACGGCCGGATGTACTTTCCGGACTGTTTACGCTCGCGGGTTTCGAGGAGTCCGATCCCGAAGCCGTGGTGGCTCCGTTTTGCGCGGGTTGCGGGTCAATTGTTTGTTATCCGTATCTGGAAGGGCGTCGTGAGCAGCCTCGGGCCGTGTTGGGATTGTTCGATGTCTCCGCGCGGCCTTGGGTGCCCGCGGAAACATTGACCTTCGCCATTCCGATGCGCAAGTTCGAACGCATGGTTGACGACATGGACCAGAGTTTCCTGATAACCGGTTCGTGGGAGCGGGTGAAGGCCCGCCTGTAGAGGAAATCCGGGGAGTCTTCGGGGACACGATAGAATGGCACTGACTTAAGCGACAACTGGGGGCCGGTTTTCCAACCGGCCCCCGCTCGGCATGCCCACGCATCATTGCTCTTCTCTAGTTCTCGAGACCTTCGGCCGCACGGGTGGCGTGGTCACGAAACCACGCCACAGCGGGAGCGCCACAGCCGGAGGGAGCGTGCGCGCGTTTCTTACCACAGGTGTCTTGGGCATTCACACTGACAATTGAGTATTGTGTCCCCAGAATTGCTTAGACCCGGATAAACGTTCCCTTGCGGTAGAGGTAGAGCAGGATCAGCCAAACAATCAGGAACCCGGTGAACGCGATGACGAAGGGACCAGCCTGTCCCAGTTTCGCGGCCAGCCCGCCGACGAGGTCTTCGCTGATGTGGCGGAAATCGATGAGATGTGTCGCGACGTACACGGCGATGGCGTTCATGCCAATTACAATGAATGGGAACGCCCATTTCCGGTATTTCTTCACGTCGATGACCCAGTAAAAGCCCGCGAGCAAGAGGTAGCTCAATCCGCCGGCCCACAGGACCATCGAGCTTGTCCAGATGTGCTTGATAATGGGGAACCATATCCCCCATATCCACCCCGCTGCAAGACATCCAACGCCGGCCGCCAGGAGGGTGAGGGCTTTGTTGTTGGGCGTCCGGTCTGAGCGCAGCACGTGTCCTCCCAGAGCGCCGAGCAGGACGCTTGCGGCGAACCCCAAGCTGCTGAGCACCCAGGTGTAGGTCGTGCCGTCGCGGAACCGGCCCAGGACCGCCTCGTCAACGTACATGGCCAGATTGGCAGCTGGTTCCAGCACGCCTGCGCCGTGCCCGGGAATGGGGACAAACGCCATCAGCAGCCAGTATGCCACCAGCAGGGCGCCGGTGGCGAGCATCTGCCCCCTGACGGACACGGTCAGCATCAGGATGGTGGCAACGAGATATCCCGACGCGATGGATTGCAGCGTATTCGAGTATACGTGCAACTTGGACAGGTCGAATTCCAGGAGGTTGCCCTGAACCATCATGCCCAGCACCCAGAGAAGAAGGATTCTGCGCGCAAGCCGAATATACAGTGCTTTCTTGTCTTTCTTGTCTCGGCCTGTTCCCGTCCACTTCGAGAGTGAAAAGGGCAGGGACGCGCCGCTTACGAACAAGAACAGCGGCATGATGAGGTCCCACCCCACAAACCCTTTCCACGCGACATGGTCGAACTGGCGGGCGAGCCAGTCCGGCACGGGATTGACGAATATTGCCACAAACGAGAGAAACAGGGCATCGCCCCCAATAATCCAGAACATGTCGAACCCTCTAAGCGCGTCTATCGAGGCAAGGCGTTCGCTCCGAGCCGCGGGTACGCCGGGCTCGGAATTCTTCGACTGTTCTCTTGTGGCGGCGACGCTCATGGGAATCTCCTGATGCTCGATGTTAACTGTGCATGCACGATGTCACAATCCCCAAACACGTAGATGCATTCAAACGCCCGGTCAGATGGATGGCCTTGCCGCATCCCCCTGCAGAGTTCTGCACGTCCGCGTTCTACGCAAATGGCAGCCAGTATCCACAAGTCTGTGGAAGAACTTCAACTTTCCGAAGCCGGGCCCCAAGGAGACGCCGTGTCCATCCCCCCGCCATCCTGGCAACGATCGCTTCTTCGAATCACGCGAGCCCATTCAGTTTAGGGGTTCTTCGGATTCGTTCCGGGCGGCAGCCCGATAGGCCCGGGAATCTTGAGACACCAGGCACTGAAGGCGGGCATGTGGAAACCGGCTTCGCCTTCCGGCGAGAAGAAAAGGCCGCTGCCGGACGTGACCGTCTTTTGGTCGCAGTAGAGGTATTCCACGGGCAGTTCGAATCCCGAGTAGGGCGCCGCGGCGAAGGGGTCCAGCGTCACGCGGACCTCCCGGTCGGTTTCCGTCGTGTTCACCATCACCAGGGCATGGCCGCTGCGCCCGTCGAAGGTGGCCAGCGCCTCGATACCTGAGTTCGTGTCGTCAAGAATGACCGTGCTCGCGGGGCTTCCTGCAATGTGGCGATTCACGAAATCGTGTACTCGCGCCAGCGGCCGCACATTCACGGCATCGGCAGGCAAGGCGCTGCTCTGAACGCCAGCTTGCACGGCGAACGTGTCATCCGGGCCAAACATGCCGCAATCGTAGGCGCGAACGTTGTACAGCACCCCGCTGAAAGCTCTGCTCTGGCCCAGATAGACGAGGGCAAGGGCATTCCAGACTCCAGCGACAGGCGCCGCGAGCCTCAGGTCAGGCGGCTCCCATGCATGGAAGTTCATCTGGTACGACGAGACCATCACCGGAAGCTCTCTGCCGAGAATCTCACGAGAAAGCGCGCGGCTTGCCTCAACCTGTTTACGAAGCTCTTTCGTGCGTTCGAACAGTTGCGGAAAGGGGTAATCCGCCCTGCCCGATACGAAGAGGTTCCACGCGATGAAATCGAGTTCTCCACATTCGCGGAGGAGCGCTTCGATGATCACGCTGTCGGGCCAGCAGTCTACGGGGCCGCCCACCAAAAGATCTGGATTGACGGCCTTCACATTTCGGACGAGCCGGCTGTAGTGCCGCGCAAAGGACTGGGGATTCTCCCGCCAGTACTTTTGTCCGGGCCATTCGTCGCAGCACATCCAATATTTGACGAAGAGAGGTCCGGGCCTGCCATAGCGCTCGGCAATCTGCGTCAGCGCTTCGCTCGACCGGTTGAACTGGTCCTCCGCGGGCTCACTCTTGCCGTCCCATCCCTGAATCCACCACTGGGGCAAGAAGGCAAGCTCCTCGACCTGCCACACTTCCTTGGATTTCCGGAGGAACTCGTCTATAGGACCGAAGTTCCACCACAACCCGTTTTCATCGGGCTCGCGCCGGGCGGTTTCGAGCAATACGAGAAGGTTCTCAGCGAAGAATCTACGCATCGTGTCGTCCCAGGCAGGGAGAGCCGGGCAGTGACGGGCCGCGAGGTGGCAGTTGGCGCTCGCAAGGTAACGGCTTACGCGAGGACCCTGTGCGTCCGCCTTGACAGTCACATGAACGGGCGGAACGGCTTCGGCAGGCTCCTCCAGTGGGGGGGCTGCATCCTGAACGGCTTCTTCGCCCGGTCCCACAACGCTTCGGTAGATACCGGAAGGCTGGAACAAAGCGTCAGGCGTGAACAGGAGGCAGTCGATGGCATATTCGCCGAGGTTGGGGGTCAATGGGCATGCGGCGGCGACAGTCAATGGCCCCTCTTCCGGCGCAACCGGACCCAGGGAATGCCACGCCCAATGCGGCGTTTGCGTATTGTGCCAGGCAAAATCTCCGTTGTGCTTTGCAATCCCTACGTTCACACCGGTGCACCGGACCCAGAGGATGCAGCCGGGATGCTCCGATGGAATCTCCAGTCGCGTAACCTCCACCTGCCGCCGGTCTCCAATACCGGCCGGATCGATGGTCACGCGCAGCCCGGCACTCGAGAATATGCTGTCCGAGACGACAAGAGCCGGGTCCGTCATCATCCCGTCCTCGGCCTCCACGCATATTGCGTCCGAGGGAACCTGGGCCATAACCGAACCTTGCAGCGCTACAACCGCCAATGAGATTCCAAGAGCAGCCCGGAGAAGGTGTGTCTGCGTCACTTCATCGTTCCTTTCCGCTTTCGATTCCCTGCCATACGTCGCCGGAGCCGCCTGTCGGAGGAACACGGCGTTCCTGCTGAGGACTCGGGCGCCGTGAACGGGCTTGCAATCGTGTTTGCCAATCCAGAGAATCATGTGTCGTCTTCAATACACATGGACGCCTCATTATGGCAAACCTGCCCGTTGGGAGGGAAAACGCATGCCTGGTCACATTAACCGCCGGAAATTCCTCGGGGCCGCCGTGACGCCGGCTGTATTTCAGGTCGTTCCCAGATACGTCCTGGGACAGGGCTACGTGGCCCCCAACGACAAGATTACACTCGCCTACATCGGTCTCGGCACACAGGGACTGCGAGAATTGGAGGCTTTGCTTTCGAGGCCCGAAATCCAGGTCGTCAGCGTGTGTGACCCCAACACGGACAGCAACGACTATGTGGATTGGAGTAAAGACGGTCTGCGGAACGATATAGGGCGCCTCCTGGGGAATCCAAACTGGCGGGCTGAAGTTGGCGGTATTCCTGGAGGAAGGGAAGTGGGACGGGAGGTCATACAGACGTATTACGCCTCGAAGAGCGGCGACAGCACGTTCAAGGGGATATCGGCGTACGCTGACTTCCGCGAGCTGCTCGATAAGGAAAACGAGCTTGACGCAGTCAAGATCATGACGCCCGATCACCTGCATGCGGCCATCTCAATCGCCGCCATGAACCGGGGCAAACATGTACTCATGCACAAACCCATTGCCAATCGCATGCGGGAGTCCAGACTGGTCCTTGACACCGCGCAGCGTACGAAGTTGGCCACACATCTGCTGGCATGGTCCGCGAACGATTCCATAGACACTGTTAAGGCGTGGATCCGGGACGGCGCAATCGGCACGTTGCGGCAGGTCCACAACTGGTCGAACCGTCC
>DAOLNV010000083.1:7008-24301 GCA_035416745.1 Candidatus Hydrogenedentota bacterium
AATGCCCGCGGAAGGCATGATGTTTGTCGGCGACAAAGGAAAGATTCTCTCCGGCTTCCTTCTCCAGAAACCTCGAATTATCCCCAAGAAGAGGATGCGCGCGTACCAGGAGTCAAAACCGCAGGCCGCAGGTCCCAGCGATGCCGGCGCAGCCGCGCCCGGCATTGTACAGTGGCTCGAGGCCTGCAAGGGCGGCAAACCCAGCATGGGCAGTTTCCTGGAAGCCGCCGCTCTTTCCGAGACCATCAATCTCGGCGCCGTCGCTCTGCGGGCGGGCGGAAGGGTCCTCTACGATGCCGCCAACATGCAGATCACCAATGTGCCGGAAGCGAACAAGCACCTCACCCGGGAGTATCGGCCGGGCTGGGAGCTTTAAGAACAAAAGCCTGTTCTATTTCGCATACGACTGCCGTCAAGCGACATGCAAGCCGTCAGAACCCGTTGGATACCGCTTGAATTGTTGGTGCAAGACGTTCCTCGCCTCATCGCCACGGTGCACGCGTCCATAACTTCGAACAGGCCGAAAGGTCCGGCCGCTCAAAACGTGTACTGCGGGATTTTCAGCAGCTCGCCGTTCTTGAGAGCAGACTGATGGGCGACGATGCCGGCCACGGTCATGTTCAGCGCCCACGCCACGTTGATGAGGGGTGGGCGTTCCTGAAGGATAGACGTGACAAATTCTTCGCAGAGGTAGCCGTGCGAGCCGCCGTGGCCGCCAGCTTCGACCCCGGGCGGCAGGGGCGGTTTGGCGAGGGTCAGGCCGGAGATATCGGCCGTGCCGTCGTACGTGAGGCCCACCATCGAGCCCTTCTGTCCACGCACGCGACCCATCTCGCCGCCGTGGCCGGGGGTATCCTTGCTCATCAGCATGCGGGCCATGCCGCCTTCGCTGGTGCGCAACAGGGCGATTTCGGTACCGAACGGGTTCCCGTAAGGATTGTTCTCCGGCTGGCAATGCTGCAGTTCGCTGGGCATGCCCAAACAGGAGACCTCCGTGAAACTTCCACCGGTGACGCAGACATAGTAGCCGGTCGAGTGCGTGGGATACCACAGCGGAGGGCAGCCCACGCGCCAGCCCTTGTAGGAGTCAAGCGGCGTTGGCGCGTAGTGGTAGTATTCGCCTTCCGTGTAGACGAGCTTGCCGAAGCCGCCGGCCTTGAAAATCTCGCGCATCGCGTAACAGTCATCGTGAAACCCGCTCGTCTCGAACATCATGTAGTTGAGCCCTGAGCGCTTGACCGCCTCGTACAGGCGGTCGGCGTCCTCCAGCGAGCCGAAGCACGCCGGCACCGCGCTGGCCACGTGCTTGCCGTGCTCAAGCACTTCGATACAATGGCGGACGTGGCTCGGCGCATCAGTCGCCACCCAGACCGCCTCAATCGCATCATCCTTGACAAGCTCTTCGAGCGACGGATACGTCTTGGCACAACGGCATGCCTGGGCCAGCCCCGCGCAACGGTCGGGGATCAGATCACTCACGGCGACAACCTCGACATTGGGATGATCCTGAAAACCGAACGCCGCCCCGAATTTGCACAAGCCATACCCGACAATGCCCATCCGGATCTTTCGGTCGGAAACCGGTTCCCACGCCTTGTCCGTCCGCGTGTTGCTTCTGACGTCGCCGAATCCCTGAATAGGTTGCTCGCCGGCGCGGGTTTCGCCCGTGGCAGCAAGAAGCCCGGCGCATCCTGCGGCGTTCCCGATGAACGAACGGCGTGTAATCGAGCCAAACATGATGGTCCTCCCAAATGACGCGTAGCGGATGCGGAAAACATCCAATTGACGTGACTATTCCCGTGCTGATGAATCTGCTTGAGTTAATCAAAAACCAGTTGGGGATTCAAACGGCCTGAACGGCCGCGGCGAGCGCAGACAGGAAAGAAAGCCCCCGGGCAAATACGGGCGTCACAATCGTAATGCGTATGCATCGCTGGCGGGCGCTATCGTTGCGCGCATCGATCCGCCCCAGATTTTATGCTGTTCCGCGACATGCTATGCTACGGTGCGGCTCGGCCGACAGGGGGCTGTGGCAGGGCCGCCAGCAACTTGAACACAACCGCCCCCAAATGAGGCTTGTGATGAGTTGGCCTGCACTAATCGTGTTGACTGCCGTGGCCGTCTTCGGTTCGCCGGGAATTGCCGCCGCGGACACGGCCTCCGTGCCCGAAAACGTCTACCAGGGCGAGTTGGTGAGCTACCCGGGGCCATGGGGCTTCCTGCTGGGCCGGCCCCACATCATCCTTGTGAGCGACGAGCAGTTAGAGGCGTTATCGGACCCAGACAAGGTAATCGATATGAGCCTCACATTTACCAAGCATGAGGATAGTCTGCGCCAGTTGTGCGAGCGGGCACAAGCGGCCGGGAACCGCACGCTGGTTCTCGCGTTCGACCATTTCTTCGCTCAATACCGGCCGGGCCAGGAAGGCAAACCCCGCCGCCTCACCCCCGATAAGGACGAATACATCGAGCGGCTCGCGGCCATCAGCAAGTTCGCCCAGCACTACGGGCTTGGCCTCGAACTGAGCCTCTTGTCGCCCTTGGAAATCGGGCCGGGATACGTGGAGCAGACGGGCGAGTCGGGCGTCTGGATGCACTACCGAAAAGGGTTGCGCGACCCGGAAACCGGACGGTACAGCGTGCAGCTCTGGCGGCATTTGCGCTGGGCGAACAACAAGGGCCCTCTCGAACTCATCCCCGCGGGCGTGAGGGTCTTCGCATTCCAGGAAAGAAGCCTTCGCGGCACCCCCTACCTGTACGTCGACCCCGCCGGCATCGTCGAGATCACGGACAACGCCCAGGTCGAGGTGTGGGACAATACGCGCCGCCGCGCGGGCGACTACGAAGCAGTCCGCATTCGTGTCTACGGCGAGTCTTCCGAAGGGGGGCCCCGGGACCGCGTGCTTGTGGTCCAGGAATACCGCACGCCTGAAATGGACTATTTCAGCGGCCAGGCGCTCCCGTACCTCAAGTCCCTCGGCGACAAATATGCGGACGCAGGGGTCAAGCTCAATGCGCTGTATTCGGACGAGATGCACATTCAGCAGGACTGGGGTTACTTCTCTCATCACGACAATGGCGAGTTCGCCATGCGTTATGTGAGCCCAGGTCTCGCAGACGCTTTCGCCAAGGCCTATGGGGAAGAGTACCGCGATCTCGCAAAGTATCTCCTCTATTTCGTTCACGGCCAGGAGGACACCGCGAACGATCTGTCCGCGAAGGCGGGCCGCATGCACGTGTTTGGGGACACGCCCGAGGCGATTCGGGCGACCGCCCTGTTTCGCGCCCGCTACTACCGTCTGTTGCAGGACGGCGTCGTGGACCTGTTCGTCGCGGCGAAACGGCATCTCGAGGAACGGATGGGCCATCTGCTGACCACGCGCGCCCACGCCACATGGGCAGAGAGTCCCACCATCGACAAATGGGACACCGGCGTCGAGCCGCATCAGCAGAATCAATACGAGTACACGTCCAATTTCGTCTGGTCCGATACCGTGCATCAGGCAGCTTCGGCCTGCCACGACTACTTCAAGTGGGGCGATTACTTGACGGGCACGGGTAACGATCATGCAGAAGGCGGTTGGCTTGACCGCGACTATTTCGGGCTGGCCCTGGCGTGCTCGACGGGCATTCTCAACGAAGTCCCTTACTCGTATGCGGCCCATTGGGGCATGCCGTACGAGGTCAGCCGGCGCCGTCAAGCCCTCGTGAATACCTACGGCGCCGCGGCGGACCAGTGTTTCGCCATGGTGCAAGGCATGGCGCACCGGGATACCTCCGTGCTCATGCTTTATCCCCTGGAACTTGTCGCGGCCGAGGAACGTTTCGGCAGTTGGATGACACAATACGGCTATGCGAACTACATTACCCAAGCCAAGCTGCTCGAACGCGGGAAAGTCCTGAACGGAGCCCTCGAGGTAGCCGGACGGCGGTTCACGACGTTGTGCGCCACGTTCGAACCCTTCCCGGCGCCCGAGTTGCTCGAGATGATGCGCGCCATGGTCGAGAACGGATGCCGTGTAGTATGGTCAGGGCCGCCGCCGGTGTTGCTTGCCAACGGAGAGAGCGCGCTCGCGCGGTGGCAGGATCTGACCGGAGTCGACTACGCCCCCGGCCTCAACGAAGGGCTCCTCGCGCCCGGACGCCAAGTCGTGTTTGACGGCGCATTCGCCTCGATCCCGCCCATGACCATCCTGACCGACTTCATCGTGGACCGCATCTACCCCGTCACGCCGCGTGAAGACGTCCAGGCCGTTGCGCGCGTGAAAGAGAAAATCGTAGGAGCGCACAGAGTGACGCCCAGCGGCGGATCGGTAACGTTTCTGGGATTCCGTCCGCGCGATGACCAGTCCATGAGTCTCGGTTATGAAGAACGGCACTGGTTCGATATTCTCGACGCACTCGGGGCGTACCCGGGCACCGGCCGGTTCGAGGGTGTGAATGACAACGCCGATTACGTCTCTCGTACTTCGGATTACCTGGCGTGCACGTTTCCAAACGGGGCCGTTTCCATCGCCCCCCATCTCCGTCTCCTGGAAGAATGCTGGCCCGGCGGATTCGCCCGCAAACCCGACGAGGACAAGGCCATCGTCGAGCAGCTCGACCTGCCTTCGGAAGCCGTTTTGCTCGACGGATTCCACGTGGGCGGACATGCCGTAACGTACGCGGGCAACCACGCCGTTACCTTCCGTATGGATGACGAAGGCCGATTGACTGCCTTCTGCGGGATGGGAAGCGACCGGATCACCATCGACGGCAAGACGACCGTCTACGCAGACAGTCCCATACCCACCGCGGCCTGGGCGCCCGTCGAATCCCAACGCCGCATAGAGGGCGGCGCTCTCATGGAGATGTTCTTTCAAGGAGACGGCGCCGTCCACATCCCCGTCTACGGGTTGCCCGAGGCCGTCCAGGTCGTGGCACAGGGCCCGACCCTCGGCAGCCGCGGTCAAGCTGTCCCGAGCCAGCGCGAGGGCGATACTCTCACCATCACTCTCGACCAGACGAGTTCAAACCGCTGGCTCTTCGTCCTGCCGGGCGGATGACATCCATCGAGCACGTACAGGCCGCGACGTTGCTGCCGGCCCCGCTCTGATGATGCCCGCACAACCGACCCGCTGCCTGGCGAGTCTGAACATATGACGCGCTCCCCCTTTGAACCATTCACGCCCCCACCGTACAATTCACCAATGCGAATCGGTTTAGTCACCCTCGGTTGCGACAAGAACACCGTTGACAATGAATATATCGCCGGACTGTTCGAAGCCCGCGGGTGTACCGTCGTCTTCGAACCCTCACCCGACGGCCCCGGGCTCGATGCCGTGGTTGTTCTCACCTGCGGTTTCATCGCAGACGCCAAACAACAGTCCATTGAGACGCTCGTAGCATGGGCGGAAGCAGCGGCTCGCGACGGGGCTCCTCGCCTGTACGCCGCGGGCTGCCTGGCACAGTGCCATGCCCCGGAATTGCTCGATGCCATCCCCGAGATTCAGGGCGTTGTCGGAGTCGGCCAATTCACCCAGCTTGTAGACCTTGTCGTTTCCGGTGCATCGCGCAGAGACCTCGTGAGACCCAAACCCCTTGTAGAGATTGCCTCGCCCTTGCCGCGCCGCAGAGCCGACACCCGTCCATATTCGTTCCTCAAAATTGCCGACGGATGCAACCATGCATGCAGCTTCTGCTCGATTCCCCTTATGAAAGGCCGCTTGCGCTCCGTCCCCCCTGAGATCCTCCTCGAAGAAGCACAAACCCTCCTTGCGGAGGGCGTCCGCGAACTCGTTCTCGTGGCCCAGGACGTCTCCGTCTACGGATGGGACAGACACGGCTCATACGGGCTTCCCGAACTCCTGCGCGACCTGTGCGCCCTCCCCGGCGACTTCTGGCTGCGCTGCATGTACTGCTATCCCGGCGGAATCACCAGCGAGCTGCTCGAAGTCATGGCCTCCGAACCCAAGGTTGTTCCCTACATCGACGTGCCTCTCCAACACGTTGACCCCGAGATCCTCAGGCGCATGCGCCGGCCTTCGAACCGGATCAACCCGCGCCGCCTCGTGGCTCGCTTACGTCAAGCCATACCCGGCATCGCGCTCCGCACCACCATGATCGTCGGGTTTCCAGGTGAAACCCCGGCCGAGCATCGCCGAATGCTCGACGGCATACGAGAACTCCGGTTCGACTGGCTGGGCGCGTTTCCCTATTCGCGCGAACCCGGAACCTCCGCCGCCGTCGCGCCGCGACAGGTTGGAGAACGCGTCCGCCAGAACCGATGGGAAGCCGTGATGGCCGCGCAGGCCGAGATCGCCCAGGAAAATAGCCGCTCGAGAATCGGCAACGTCGAGCGCGTGCTCGTCGAAGACTACGACAAGAACCACAGCCAGTGGGTCGGAAGGTCCGCCCGTGAAGCCCCCGAAGTCGACGGGGTCGTCCTGCTCCAATCAGCCCGAAAACTACACCCGGGCCAGTTCGTCACGGCCAAGATCATCGGCGCCGATATCTACGACGTTACTGCCCGGGTCATCAGGGAATAATCAAAACAAGTCCTGGCCGGTATGCCTCCACAGGCCCGTGAGGCGAGCGGATTGAGCGGACGGACGGCTCCTTTCCCGGCCAACGTTCGGGTTCGGTTCGGGCAGCCTGATGCTTATAAACGGAACTCCATTCCCTGTCAGCGTCCTGCCGAAGCGTAATCCCGATGGCTCAGGAAGCGGCATTCTCCTGATGAGCCGCCTCACCATTCAAGACATCGGGTTGGGCTCTCTCGCACCATAAAATCATGCCGAGGACATGCGCGAATCAGTTCGGATGGACTCTCGGCAACCGCAATTGTTCATGAACCTTCGCTTGATGGTGCGGATTCTTTTTCGAGCTTGCTCAGATACTTCTGAGGGTCTGCCTCGAACGCCTTGACGCAGTCCTTGCAACAGAAGCGCACCAGGCGGTTCCCCGCAACGTAGTCGACGGGGTCGCCCATCGAACCGAGCTTTTCGCCAGACACGACGCAGGTCTTAACAGGGTAGCTGTCTTTCTGTTTCTCGATGACGGCGGCGTCGAGCTTCTTCAGGTAATTCGCTGGGTCTTTCTCGAACGTAGCCGGGCATTCTCCACAACAGAACCGGACCAATCGGTTCTTGTACACCTTATCGACAATCTCGCCCATGGAACCGAGTTTCTGCCCCGACACGAGGCACGTATCGAGGGGATAAAGCTTCTTCTGTTCCTTGATTTCGGCCGCGTCGATCTTCTTCCAGTACGCCTCCTTATCTGCTTCGAACTTGGACACACATCCCTCGCAACAGAACCGGACTTCGCGGCCGCCATAGCTCTTGATGATTGGTTCGCCCCGGGATCCCAGCTCTTCGCCCGACACCGGGCAGGTCGTGAGCATATAGATATCACCCTTCGGGGGCGGGGTAGCTTCCTGCGCCGCGGCGTCCGTCCAAGTCAATCCGGCAAGGGCCACGACGCCCGCCAGCACCACCATCGCAATCGTTTGTTTCATGGGGTTAACCCTCCGTGTTTCCGTCGCCGTTTCGCTTGACGGTTATGGGAAACTTCGCTTTGTCGCTCAACAAATCGTCACCAGCTAAAGCGGCCGAATCGCCAGACTCCATCCACGGGCCGCCCATCAGGGACTCCAACCGCGCGGAAGCCTGTTGCACGTCCCGGACCGCGCGCACTTGCTCGAGTTCAAAGTTGAGCAGGGTTTGCACGCTTTGAAGCAGGTCGAGAAAATCCGCGCCCGCGCTGGTAGCATAGCTGACCTGAAGGCTTTCATAGGCAAGACGGGCTTTTGGCAGCAGGTCATCCGCGTACAGACTGTAACGGCGTTGCGCGTCCTGCATCTCGAAGTACGCCATACGCGTTGCTTCTTCAAGCGATAAGATGACGCGTTGCTTTTCGTGTTCCGCAGCCGATTTCATCTGCCGTGCTTCCGCGATGCCCGCCTTCACCTTCTTCCGCCAGACCGGCAGGCTTAGCGTTAGAGAGACCATCAAGTCGTCGTCAGGCTCTTTTCCGGTCACAAACCGGTCATATTGCGCCAGGGAGTTCACGTTCATGGCGGCTTCGAAAGGGTTTGCCGCCATGCCGGTCAGCAGGCTGTTCGCCGCACCGGCGGCCTCAAGGGTCGCAGTGGTCTTGTCCATCATGGGAGGCATGTTTTTCATTTCCTCGAACTCGACTCCGAGGGTGAATTCCGGGTAGCCCATCTTCTTCGCCAGACGAATCTCGGCGGCTCGCGCGTCAATTACGTGATCCATAACGCGGACTTCAGGATTGGCCCCACGCACACGAGCGAGCACGGCGGCAGGCTCCGGCGGAGCGGGCGGCAATCCGCAAGGCTCGGGCCACTCGGGTGGTTCTGCGTTGTCACGTCCCAGGGCCGTGGTCAGACGCGCTGCAAGGGCGGGGCGAAACTGGGCCAGTTCCTTCAGGCGGTCTTGGATGGCCGATTGCTCCATCTGGACGCGAAGGAGTTCGTCCTCGGTGGCCAGGCCCAGAGCGTACTTTGTTCGAACTGTTTCTTCCATATATTGCAGCAATTCGACCTGCCCCTGAGTGACCCGAAAGTTCTCGCTCAGGTAGGCATACTCAAAGTAAGCGCGTTTGACATCGGTGAACAGGGTATTTCGCTCCGCGTAGAACCGTTGGAGGGCCGCTTCAGCTTCCGAGACCGCGGCGTCGCCTCGCGCGCGCAACGTACCGAACCACGGAAACATCTGCATAAGGCCGACACGGTATTGAGATTCCTCCGAGCGGACAAAATAGCTGTAGGTGAATTGGGGGTTATCGAGGGCGGTAACCTGGGGAATCTTCTCGAGAGCCGCCAGCCATTCCGCGTGCCTTGCATGGAGACCGGGGTGGTTTTCGGCCGCTTCCATAAGGTACGCATGAAGTTCTTCGTTCCCGGCGAAAAAGGCTGGCGGCTGTACCTCGGGCTCCGCACCGATAACGCTAACTAGAAGAATCAACCACATGACGATCCAACTCCTTCTTTATGGGTGCGCACGTGCCGCCTCAGCTTTCGCCGGGCGCCGGCGGGGCCGCACCCTGTCCCAACATCCGGAATTTGATCTCTTTGACCCAGCAATACAGGACAGGAACAAGAAAAAGCGTAAGCAGTTCAATGGTCATTCCGCCGAACGAGGGAATCGCCATGGGAACCATGACATCGGCCCCCCGGCCTTTGGACGTGAGCACCGGCACCAGCGCTAACACCGTGGTCGCGGTGGTCATCAGGCAGGGACGGATTCGCCGCAACCCGGCAGCCAGCGTCGCCTCGCGGATATCCTTGATAGAAGTGATCCGCCTGCGGGCGAAGCTTTGATCGAGATACGTTGCAATCACGACCCCGTCGTCCGTAGCAATGCCGAAAAGCGCTAGAAAACCTACCCAGATGGCCACGCTCAGGTTGATCTGGTGCACCTGGAACAACTCCCGCATGTCCACCCCAAATAGATCGAAGTTCAAGAACCACGGTTGCCCGTATAGCCACAGGAGCAAGAATCCCCCAGACCCGGCAACCAACAGCCCCGACCACACCAGCAATGTGGTGAGATACGACGTGAACTGGAAATAGAGAAGAAGGAAGATAATGAACAAGGCAACCGGGATGACCACGGCCAGAGTTTCCTGGGCGCGCACCTGATTCTCGTAACTTCCCGCAAAGCTGTAGCTTACTCCTGCCGGCAGGCTCCATTCGCCGCTATCAAGTTTCTGCTGCAAGTACCGCTGGCAATCTTCCACCACATCCACCTCGGTATGCCCAGGCTTCTTGTCAAGAAGCACATAACTCACCAGGAACGTGTCCTCGCTCTTGATGGCCATCGGCCCGCGAACGTAGCGGATATCAGCCAGTTGGATGAGCGGGATCTGGGTGCCGTCCATGGATGGGACCAGAATTCGCTCCAGCGTCTCAATCCGATCGCGCAACTCGCGCAAATAGCGGACGCGGACCGGGTAGCGCTCGCGTCCCTCAACCGTGGTCGTCAGCCGGATGCCGCCCAAGGCGACCTCAATGACGTCCTGGACGTCCCGGATTCGCAGTCCATAGCGGGCAATGGCCTCCCGGTTGATGTCAATCTCAAGATAGGCGCTGCCCACGATGCGGTCCGCAATGACCGCATCTGCCTGAACGCTCGGAACTTCTTTGAGGTAATGCTCGATCTCGAGCCCCACCTTCTCGATGGTTTCCAGGTCAGGCCCTTTCACCTTCACGCCCATGGGCGCGCGCATGCCGCTTTGAAGCATTACTATCCGCGCGTTGATGGGCTGGAGCTCCGGAGCGCTGGTCGTGCCGGGAACCTGGGCCGCTTTCACGATCTCCTGCCAGATGTCGTCGGGGGACTTGATATGATCACGCCATTGGCGGTAGGGCCGCCCAAAGGGATCGGGGATCAATGCGCCGCTGGCATCCCGCGCAAACTCATTTGCGCCCTCGTCGTACTTGAACGTGAGCCGGCGTCCGTTCATGTCCGTCAAGTACTCAGGCTTATAGTTGATGACGGTTTCGATCATACTCATGGGAGCGGGGTCCAAGGCACTTTCAGCCCGCCCCACTTTACCCACCACGGCGTCCACCTCGGGGATTGATGCGATGGACCGGTCCTGAAGCTCGATGATGTCCAGGGCCTCGCCTACGGAAGCATGCGGCATCGTGGTGGGCATGTAGAGGTACGAGCCCTCGTCCAAAGGAGGCATGAACTCCTTTCCAAATCCGGGGAACTTATGCGCCATACTGACCCAGATGGGATTGAGACGGATCCGCTCAGCGGGTATTCCCACCTTCCCGATGGCAGCAGGGACCACCCCGAATACACGATCGAATCCCAGCCAGGCTGTCAATCCCGCCAGGACAAGGAGGCTCACAGCGCTGACATAGACCCATTTATGATCGAGAAACCACGCCAGGAAGAACCGGTAAGTCCACTGGAATACCAGGTAGGTCGACAGCAGCCCCCCGATAATGATGGCCGCGAAAACAAGATTAAGAAACAGGCCTCTATCCGGTCCGAGAGGCATCCAGTGCTTTGTCAGGACCACCAAGACCAAAACCAGGGCCGCACCGTTAGCCAGCCATGGTCCCGCCTTGCGCAATCGCGGCGGAACATAATCCACCGACAGGTGGTAGGCGCTGAAGCCGATGAGGACGAGACCGGCCCACCATGCAACGGCAAAGACCGTTACGACGCCGCCGGTGAAAAGGGCAGCCAGGATGTATCGCATGAGTTTCCTGGACTGAATGCGGCTGGCGAGCAGGACATGGGCCAGGGCGGGAATGATCGTAAGGGCCACAATCACGGATGCCATCAGGGCAAACGTCTTCGTGAAGGCCAGCGGCTTGAACAGTTTCCCTTCCGGGCCGGTCATGGCAAAGACGGGGAGGAAGCTCACCACGGTTGTAGCGATGGCGGTGAGCACGGCACTGCCCACCTCACTCGAGGCCCGAAATACTACCTTTAAGCGGTCCTCGCCGGGGCCGGCGCTGTCCAGATGCTTCAGGATGTTCTCGCAGATGATTATGCCCATGTCCACGACCGTGCCGATGGCAATGGCGATCCCGGATAGGGACACGATGTTGGCGTCCACCCCGAAGACCTTCATCGCGATGAAGCTGATCAGTACCGCCAACGGCAGCACCGAACTGATCAGAATGGAACTCCGGAGGTGCGTCACCATCACCACGATCACGATGATGGTGATAATCACTTCCTCGATGATTGCCGAGTTCAGAGTTCCCAGGGTCTCGTATATCAACCCCGTGCGGTCATAGTAGGGCACGACCGTCACCTGGCTCGTGGTGATCCACGGAGGCCACTGCGCCCGCTCATGACCGCGCAGCCACGACAGCCAGGCCGCGTCGTTTATCTCGGCGCTGGCATAGGCTTCGAAACCTTGGGCCTCCGCAAACTGTTCCACTTCACCCCGGTCCACCCGATGGTAGTCAATAACCGGCTTGCTGGGCAGCCCGGGCGCAATCTCTTGGATCTTGCTCTTGACGTTCTTTATGACTTCGAGGGGATTAGCGGCGTACCGAACTACCACGATTCCGCCCACAGCCTCCGCGCCTTCCTTATCCAGGGCGCCCCGGCGCATCTCAGGACCCAGGGATACCGCCGCAATGTCCTTGACCCGAACGGGCACATTCTCGTTGACCCGCACCACAATCTTCTCAACGTCTTGGAGGTTTTCGATGAATCCAAGACCTCGGATCAGGTACTCGACGCGATTTACCTCAATAGTCCGCGCTCCAACGTCAACATTGGACATCCGCACAGCATTGAATACGTCTTCCAGTCTCACGTTATACGCGCGCATGGCATCCGGGTCTACGTCGATCTGGTATTCGCGAACAAACCCTCCTATGGACGCCACCTCGCTGACGCCCCCTGAACTAAGCAATGCGTACCGGACGTGCCAATCTTGAATAGAGCGGAGTTCCGGCAAGTCCCATCCGCCCACGGGCTGTCCGTCGGGGTCCCGTCCTTCCAGCGTATACCAGAAGACCTGTCCGAGAGGCGTGGAGTCCGGCCCCAGCATCGGCTGCACGCCTTCGGGCATGCTGCCCGCCGGAAGACTGCTCAGCTTCTCGAGGACGCGCGTCCGCGACCAATAAAAATCGTGTTTCTCTTCGAATATGATGAAGATCGTCGAATAGCCGAAATACGAATAGCTGCGGACCGTCTTTACACCCGGAATACCCAGGAGAGCGGTCGTCAGCGGGTACGTGATTTGGTCGTCGATATCCTGGGGGGAACGTCCTTCCCACTCCGTAAATACGATCTGCTGGTTCTCGCCGATGTCGGGAATGGCGTCAACCGCAACGGGATTTCTTGGAAATCCCCCCAGTTCCCAGTCGAAGGGAGCCACATAAATGCCCCACCCCACAACAAAAAGGGTGACCAGCCACACCACCAACTTGTTCTTCAGACAGAACCAGATGATCTGGTCAACCCAGGACATCTTCTCGGGACCGAGACTGTCGGACGAGGTCTTCACTGGGCCTTCACTCATGGCTTACTCGTTCCCTGAGTACTGTTCGGGACCCGTCACAAGGCCCACCACCTCGCCGCAAGTGAGCATGCTCTTGCCAAAATAGGGGTTGCGCACCGTCTTATCCGCCTGGAGCCAGTTGGCTCCCTTGTTCTCAAACGCCATCGGACAGTGCAATTCATAGACCGGATGGCCCTCGCCAATCCCAAAAGCGCGAACAGGCTTGACCAGCGCGTCGGACACCTTTGCAAAGCTCGTACGCAAGGCCTTTATGTCGCTGGCCTTTCCAGCTTCTTCGAGAGCCGGTTGGAGTGCTTGCAAATGCTCCATCCAGCGCCCGTGCGCCTCGCCCCCAAGCAGGGTCATATCTACAGCGGCAAGCATGTCCGCGACGCGTTTCACCGCGGCGGCAGCCTTCTCCAGCTCATCCGATGCCAACGCAGCCTCAAGTTCTAGGTAAGCGTCAAACACGCCGCGAAGCTGTGTCTGGAACGCCTCGGGCGCGTTCTTGGCCTCTCCCTCATCAGGGGCGGCGCCCGAAGGCCGGGTGCTCACAGCACCGTTCGCCGGACCATGTTCATGAACTGCGGGCGTGGCTCCGCCCTCCGGGTTCATCATGCTGGGCTTTGCGAGGATCTGAAGGGCGCTGTCAATCTTGAAGTTTCCGTTCGTGACGACCATTTCGCCTTCCTGAAGCCCGCTCTCGACGATGTACTCATCTCCCGCACGCGGGCCGAGCACCACCTCGCGCCCTTCGAATGTGGGCCGATCAGTTCCAGGTGTCTCGACGTAAACCACCGCGCGCTTGCCCGTGATCAACGGCGCCGAAGCAGGGATAACCAGAGGCTTGGTACTGTCTGACGCAACTGCGGAAACATACCCCAATTCCTCCGCCCGTACCAAAGGCATCCCGCATACGTCGCAGGTCCCGGGTTTATCCTTCACGATCTCGGGATGCATCGGCGAGATCCATTTCCCGGCCAATTCCGGGTCCATCACCCGGCCATTGGCGGCTACTTGTGCGAGAACAACAGCCCGTACAAACATCTCCGGCTTCAGCTTTCCTTCCGGATTGGGCACGTTCACACGCACCTTCACCGTGCGTGTCACCGGATTCAGTATCGGATCAATGAAGGCTATCCGGCCCGCGAAACGTTCCCCCGGGCATGCGTCCGTCCCAAACGAAACCTTTTGTCCATAGTGGAGCCATGCGAGGTCCGATTCATACGCATCCAGCTTCACCCAGACTTCGCTGAGGTCCGCGATGGTATAAATCCTGTCGCCCATTTCCACATACATCCCCTCAAAGCCCATTCGCTCAATCACCGTCCCGCCGATGGGAGCATATATCGTTACGTGGTCGGAAAAAGCACCCGACTGCTCGGCTTCGCGGATCTGGGACTCCGCGAGACCCCAAAGCCGCAGCTTGCGACGCGCCGCATCGACAGTCGCTTTGGCGGAATTCTTCAGCGTCTCGGGCGAGCCCTCCGAAACTCGACTGAATGCCTGGGACGCCGCGAACAGCTCCTGCTGGGCCGTCAAGAGTTCAGGGCTGAACAGGCTGACCATGTGGTCACCTTTGGCCACCCTGATGCCTGTGTAGTCGACAAAGAGCCGGTCGAGCCGTCCCGCCACCCAGGCGGTCAGATAGGCGAGCTTGGTTTCATCATATTCCACCTTGCCCACCATCCGGACTTCAGCGTTCACAAAGCGCCGTTGAACCGGACTTATCTGAATGTTCAACAACTCCCGGGCCGACTTGCTCATCCGGAGTGACCGAGGCCCGGCATCCTCATTTCCTTCCTCCGGCGTCACGAGAATCAGGTCCATACCGCAAATGGGGCATTTCCCGGGCTTGGGTTGTCGGATGTTCGGGTGCATCGAGCAGGTCCAGACCTGTTGTTGCCCGGATTCGGCCTCAGCTCCGTGATGGGGGCCGTGGTCTGATGAAGGGGGTGTTGCCGGCCCTCGCATGACATACCCCAACCATAGCGCCAGCAAAAGAGCCAGCACAATGCCCGCAGCCTTGAAATAGGGCAGGGCGCGTCCTGTCGACGACCTGTTGTTGTCCGTCATCCCGATACTCCCACGCCGCACCCGTGCTTCCAGGGCACGGAATCAGATGCTTCCAACACACCTTCCGGCAATTAAGCAACAGCTTGTTCCAGCGCATTCTCAGCCATTTAATTTAGTGAACACACAACAGTTGCGTTTGTCATCCCCAGAGACGTGGCCGGGGCCAAGTCTTCCCTTTCCCTCTCCATCCCGTAATGCTGAGAAACTCAGCCGACCTTCAAAGCCCCTTGTCACTAAAACAGAGGGCTCGTGAGCCATATCAGACCCCGGGCGATTTGAGGCTGAGACACAAGTTATGCTCCTGCCGCGGTTATGTTTACGCACGGTAGAGGCACTGCCTTGAAGGTTCGGTAATGACGCAGTACCCGGCATCCTTCGAGAGCGAGAATGCCATCTGCCCTCCGTGCCAGTCAAAACGCTAACACGCTGGCAGGAGGTCAGTTGTATGCTTGCGTCTTTGTTCAGATTTGCATGGAGGATATCCCCAAGAGGTACCTTATGGCTGGAAGGTGAGCGGGAATGCAGAGGAACTGCAAGCTCCTTCTGCTCGATGTGGGAACGAGCCGACAGTGCGCTCCATTCTTGCTTGCGACGGGCGCGGGAAAAAGCCTCAAACTGAGACTTTCTAGAACCCCAATAGGACCCCGAACAAAAAAGGACCTACGCGAAATCGGCGTAAGTCCTTGGTATCAATGGTCGGGGCGACTGGATTTGAACCAGCGACCTCTTGACCCCCAGTCGGATTTCATACCAAATGAAGGCGAACGCAGGCGAACATCGGAGTATGCATATCTCCTTTTTGTGCAAAGCTTTATCGTTTTCTATTGTATCGCGCGATCTTTCTCTGTATGATGGTTTTGGAGCCCCCGTGGAACCCCGGTGGAACCCCGGTGGAACCCCGGCGGAACCCCGCAGACTCACTTAACCTCAATCAGGGAAGCAGCATGAGAGATCATATCACGCAAAACTTGCTCAGAAGTATTGAACTAACCGGTAAAAGACAAGAGATTCACGATACGGAATTGCCTGGCATGTCTCTCCGGATTGGCCCCCAAGGCAGCATGTCATACTACGTTACGTACCGTACCGAAGAAGGACGAAAGACCCGATACTGCCTTGGAAGCACGAAAAAACTCACGCCGAAACTTGCCCGGAAAGCTGCGCAAAAGTATCTCGCGAGCGTCCGACTCGGCCAGGATCCAGCCGAAGCTCGGCGAAGGGCAAAGGCTCACGACCTAGAAGCCTACCTAGACAATATCTATGGGCCCTGGCTTAAGGAGAACCGGAAGACAGGCGATGCAATGTTCAAGCGACTGAAGTCGACATTCAGGCCTCTCCTAGCAGCCCGTGGTAAAAGTCGGGCGGGGCGCGTAGATCATATTGACATTTAACTATGTCTAGGATATACTTTCGGCGTGGTCGGTGGGGAGGTATTTCGCAATGGCGATGGGACGGATGGACAAAGAACGACAAGAAACGCTCTGGGTGGAGACAAGCGCGCTGCCTTGCGCGCCAGGACACCCGTTTTATGAGCGTGTCAACGCCTTATTGGCCGAAGAGGGTTTCGAGGCGATGGTGGAAGCCGAATGCGCGCAGTACTACGCGGAAGTCCTGGGACGGCCAAGCATCCCGCCGGTGGTGTACTTCAAGGCGTTGCTGGTCGGTTACTTCGAGGGCATTGACTCGGAGCGGGGCATCGCGTGGCGCGTGGCGGACTCCATGGCGCTTCGGTCTTTTCTGGGTTATGCGCTGACGGAGTCGACTCCGGACCATTCGAGTTTGTCGCGGACGCGTCGCTTGATGTCGGTGGAGACCCACGAGCGGGTGTTCCAATGGGTGCTGGGCGTGCTGGCCAGGAAGGGCCTGCTACGCGGAAAGACCTTGGGGGTGGATGCCACAACGCTGGAGGCCAACGCGGCGCTGCGCAGCATCGTGCGGCGTGATACAGGCGAGCCCTATGAACAATTCCTCATAGGATTGGCCAAGGCATCGGGAATCGAAACGCCTACACGCGAAGATCTGGCTAAACTTGACAAGAAACGTCCGAAGAAGGGCTCGAACAAGGATTGGAAGAATCCACACGATCCGGATGCGCGCATAACGAAGATGAAAGACGGGCGCACGCATCTTGCTCACAAGGCGGAACACGCGGTGGACATGGACACGGGAGCGGTGTAAACGCCGGTCGAGAAGTGTAGCGGGAATTGGGGCGGTCGAGAAGTGAAGC
>DAOLNV010000084.1 GCA_035416745.1 Candidatus Hydrogenedentota bacterium
ACCACGGCAAGGACATGGCGCCCCTGGGAGCGCCGAGCGCCAGCTCGGCATTCTTCTGTCGTCTGCCGCGCCCGCGCTCCGGAGGACGCGTGCCCCCACCGGTCGTTGGAGTGCAGGCTTCCCGCCCACCCGTGTGAGACCGACGCCCCCGCTCCTCCTCGTGTGGGATCGGCGCACCCGCCGGTCAGGTTCCCGTGCACGGTGTGCACGCGGCAAATATCCCCACCCGCTCTTGGGACATCCCCGCCTGGGGCATACCAGCCTTTACAGCGCCAACAGTGCGTAATACAACAGTCTTTACAGCGCCTTCGGCGCTGAAGAGGGGGAGGCTGTAACCTGAAGGTATGTTTCGCGCCGTTGGCGCTTCAGCTTGCGCCGGCCGCGTTGGCAGGGTCATCATGTCTCGATGTAAACCGTCGGTTATGACGATGGATACCTATGACCGGAGGTGTGCCGTGCTGTGTTTGGGACTGGTTGGCGCAGGGAATTTCGCCGCGAAACATTTTGCCGCGCTGCAAACGCTGCCGGAACGCGCCGAGGTTACCCTTATCGCACGCGGCCGGGTCGAAGAGCCATTCGCGCCAGCCCCCAAGGTCCCTGTTGTGAGGTTTGAAGCGCTGGCGGCGGATCCATCCATCGGCGCCATCGTCATTTCGTCGCCGAATTACCTGCACCGTCGTCATGCCGAGGCCGCGCTCGATACGGGCAAACATGTGTTCTGCGAGAAGCCGCTCGCGCTGTCCCTGGACGATGCCGACGCCCTAATGGAGGCCGCCCGCCGCACCGGGCGCGTCCTGATGGTGGGACATCTGACCCGTCACATGCCCCTCTATGCCGTGGCGGTGGAAATCGTGCAGTCCGGACGATTGGGAGACGTGCGCGCCCTTCACGCAACACGGTGGCAGACTCGCGACAAGGCCCTCGAATGGCGCATGCGGCCCGAGCAGGGCGGCGGCGCGCCCTTCGACCTTCTGCTCCACGACTACGACCTCGTGCAATGGCTCTGCGGCGCGCCTCACGGCGTTACGGCGATCGGGCAAAAGCACGCGCTGGGCGCATATGAGCGCGTTACGGCGTCGTTCGCGTGCCCAAACGAGGTACTGGCAACTGTCGACGGCGGGTTTGTATTGCCTTCGGGCGCGTCTATGACGTCGTCGCTGCGTATCGTTGGGAGCGAAGGCGAGCTCTACCTCGAAACGCCTGGGGAAGAGCCTATTCGCATCCGGATGCATGGCGGCGAGCCCGAGACCATTCCCATCGACCCCGAGCGGCTGGGTGTGGACGGTCTGCGCACCGAGTTCCTCGAGTTCTTCGACACCGTCGCCGGCCGCCCGTGGAACCGGTTGTTGCTCGAAGACGCGCGCAACGCAGTCGCAATGGCCTCTGCATCGCTCCAAGCCGCCCAGTGCGGCCGCGCGGTCACGATTGTGGAATAGGGGAAGGTGGGAATGACGACATACTACCGGGTCATCGACATCACGGAATACCCTCTGGGCACTATCTGGCGGAACGTCAACGGGCAGCTAGGCCTATTCCTGAATCTGGCGGTAAGGAGGCTTCTGAGGAGGCCATTTCCCCCAAGTGCGGGCGAGCGGCGGCCAGAGACGCCCCTCCTCGTTGAGAGGGCGGACTTCCCGGCCGAGGCGCTAGAGGCGATGGAACAGCGCGCGGCTGAGTGTCGTGAGCTCGGATTGGGGTTGGCCCTGTGCTCGAAGGGCGCCGGTTTCATCGGATTCAAGCGCACCTATGGCATGACTTATCTTGACCACAGCAAGACCACAGCAGTGGTTATCCTTTGGCTGCAGATGCGGATCCGGGCCCAGGAAATGGCTTCTCTCAAGGTGATCTGTTCATCCCACCTTGAGGACGGACGGATTTTGTCGACAGTGACCTGCGCGCCGGGTTGGCTGGGCAAGATATCCCTGCCGCATGTCCATGAAGAATCCGTTCCCACGAAAACGCCTCTGCGCGATATCCTCGCTGCCCATACGCGAAGACTCGAAGCTGCGGGGGTTCGTGCCATTGCAGAAGACAGAGCTATGATCATCGCCAAATGGCCTGAACGAGCGCAGGCAGGATTCGACCACTTGGTCGCCACCGGTTTCTACGTACCCATGAGTCAAAAGGAAGCGGATCGCCTCATCCGCGAAGGGTGGGAGTAGATATCATGTCCAGCTCGTGCACCGGTCCGCCGGAAGGTGACACGGCATCCACGGCGACGCGGCGCGAGATGACGCGGAAGCCCATTCTCTCGAATATGACCGCGTTGCCCGTCTCCTCGATGGTATAGAGCCCCAGCTCGGGATGCGTCTTGGAACACGCGTTGTCCGCGACCCACTGTATCAGAGCTCGTGCGATACCGCGGCGGCGGTGGTTCGGCCCGACCGCCAGGGCGAACAGGCGAACGAACTGTTCTTTAGGATAATACGACACCGCGCCCACGATGTGGCCCTCCATGACGGTGACGACGGTACGGGCAGTCCGGGAAGTGTTGCGGGGCGGCTCGGGCTTTGGGGTATAGATTGCGCGAAACGGCGCAAACGCCTCATCGAGAAATTTCCGGTGCGCTTCCGCCTCGTCTTCCCGCAACCATCTGATTTCGGGGACACAATACTCAATTGCGCGTTCTTCGGGCTTCATGGTGTCTTCTTTCAATGCGTTCAAGTTTGCAATTAAGTATTGTGTCCCCGAAATTCAAGCCTACGGTGTTCCTCCCTGGGCGAAGTGGAGGTACGCCAGCCCGTTCGGCACGGTGTTGGCCACCTCCTTCGCGGAGTGGTACTGGCTGACGTCGCCTTCGTACCAGGGGTCGCGGGCGGCCGTGGTGAAGCATGGCCCGGCGTACTGGTCCAACCACGTGCGGTCCAGCGTAACGGCGTACCCCAGCGCGAACACGTCGGCGGCGAGGAACATCCACGCGTTGATCTCGTTGTAGCGGGCGCCGGTGTCCGTGTAGTTCTCGCAGGTGCGCAGCCATGCGCGTTCCGTGCCGTCCCACCCCAGGTTGTCGCGCAGCGACTCGAGCAGGTGCGCCAGAGCCGTCTCGGCCTGCGGGTGCACCACGACGCCGGCGGCGCGCGCGGTCAGGACGTATTCCGCCATGCTGCGGGCCAGCAATGCCTCCTGCCAGCTGGCGCATGCACCCAGCGCGACCATGCCCCGGGCGCGCTCGCATTCGTACCAAGCCGCGGTGTCCCCGGCCGTCTCCAAGTACTCCGCGTCCCCCGTGAGCCGGTAGGCCCACACGAGGGCGCGCTGCGCGTTGGCCACGCCCCGCGACGGGGGATCCGCGATGCTCCACCCTTCGCCCGTGCCGCCGCCCCAGGCCAGTACGGAGCAGTCCGAGTCTCCGCTGTTACGCATGCGCCACATCAGGTTGTCGGCGAATTCGAGGGCCGCCTCGCGGGCCAGGTCGTCCCCGGTCAGGAGGGCCCAGGCCGCCAGGCCTGCCACGCCATAGGCCATGTCGACGGTGGGGTTGCAGCAGTTTCGATGGGGGTTGGAGATGCCGGTCTCGTCGTGGTAGCTGTGGCCGAACGCAGCGCCTTGCCACCATGTACGGGCCGCGGCATATCCCCGCACGGGCGTGTGGAGGATATCCACGTCCGCGAAATGCAGGTTGGCCGAGTGAGCCCATGTCCACCACCCCGGGCTGCCGGTACGAAGAGCCTGCAGGATGAATCCCAGGTTCATGTCGTACTTCAGGTTGTAGGGGCTCGTCGGAAACTCGAAATCCGTCGGGACGTCCCCGTAGTCCGTCCAGCCAATGAGATCCCACCGCCTTTGGGCATCCCACAGGCTGGTGGGGCACCCGTCGTCCGGCAGGTTGTGGACGCACTCCTCCCGCACGTAAAGGCTGTCGTCCAGCATCGCGTCGAGGTAGTCTTCGTATTCCTCGAACGTGCCAGCCACCCGGGGCCCAAGGTATCCGAGGGCTTCGCTGGCACGAAGGTAAGAGGCTGCCGGCGACGCGTAAACCGGCCACGGAGCCGCCGTGCCGGGATCAAGCCCGACAAAGGCTTCGTGGGTCTTCTGCTCGCCCACTCGCAGGACGTGGGTCCTCCCGTACTCGCCCGGGAACGGGGCGTACTCCAGCTGACCCGCGCGGGCCCGCAAGGCCTGCGGGAACCACTCGCGGAACCAGGGCACGTCCAGCCGCACACCGGCCCGCGCGAGCGTCCCCGCCGCCGCATCCCCCGTTTCCGTCTCGGCCCCGTTGACGGTGCGCACGTACCCGCGCCGCGAGACGCCCGACTGCATCCGCGGTGCGTGCCCCACGTAATAGTTCCAGGCGTCCGTGCCGTTCGAATCCTGATACAGCACTTCTTCGCCCGTGAAGTCCCCCGCCAGGTCCAACGCCCAGGTCACGTCTTCGAGGACTATCCGGTTCGGGCTGTTCAAACCGTTGACCACGGGCTGCGTTTCCTCGACGCCGCACTCCCCGTTGTCGGCTCCCGGCATCTCGGCGCCCATCACGGCCGGGCGATGGTTCACGAGCGTAAGGCGGACCCGGGCATAGGGCAATCCCGCGAAGAACTCGACCCGCGCCACGAGGTCGAGCCCGCCGACGGCCGCCGGGGCGATCAGGCGAAGAAACGCGCGCAGAGGGCCATCCTCCACCACCTCGACCGTTGCGGGTACCGCCGCCCCTTCCCAGGAAGCCCCGTCGATGCGGGGTATTCCCGAGCCATCGAGGACGGCCCCAAGGATCGCCGAATTGCCCAGAACCTCCCATTGGCCAGCCCCCGTGTTGACCAGATGCCGCGCCCCGTCCGCGGTGACCGTGACCGCCGATGGCGGCGCGGGCGGGGTGCCTTCTTCGAGGGCGTACGCCGCTCCCGGCGCCGCCTGGAAGTCCACGAGCAGCCAGCGCATGTTGCCTCCGCCTCCCAAGCGGACCGCCTCCCGGACCTGCGTCGGAACGGCGCCGGACGGACCCACCACCCGGAAATGCTCCGCCGCCGAGAAGCCGGCCGGTACGGGCACGCCCACCGTGACCGGCACCGGTCCCGCCGCGCCTTCGGGCAGGATGACGGTCAGGGGGGCCCGAAACTCGCCGCTCCCGCCCTCGGTCACCTGGAGGACCGCTGTCCCGGACCGGCCGCTATACGAACCGGTGGCGGTAACCGTGGCCGTCCCCGCGGAGACACCCCGCATTGTTCCCGGCCCCGTGACCTCCGCTACGCCGGGATTGCTGGAGGTCCACTGGAAGCCGGTGTCACGCGTGTCCGTAGAGGCCGCGGTGAACGTGACCGTTTCGCCAATCGCTGTCTGCGCGGAACCCGGGGTAACGGTTACCGTCGTGGGCCCCGGGCACCCCGCGCAACCGAGCGCGGCTATCACGCCAATCAAGCATGCACAACGCATGGCCATACCCTCCCTTTCGCGGCCTCGTCCCTGCCGTTGCCGGCACCCGCCGCACGTGCGCCCGGCGGGGCGGTTGAGGAAGGTCGAGCCGCATTATCGGGTTACCCAACAACAAGAGACAGATCCCCATGTTGCAGTGCTTGTACGTCTCGTCGCCGGTTCTTGCTGGCCCAATCGAAATACCATGGCCCGAATTCGTCAAAGGCGGGGTTGGCGGCCTCACGCTTGTCCCGGATAATAAAGAAGTGTTGCCCGCCCTCGGAACGAACCAGCCTTGTACCTGCGCAGCCCTCAGAAATTGCTCCCAACACAGGATATCAAATCTAACTAATTTCGGGGACACAATACTCAATTGCGCGTTCATCGGCCTTCGTGGGGTGTTTGTTCGATGTTTCCATGCCCGGAATTAAGTATTGTGTCCCCGAAATTTCCTGGTGAGGTAATAGGGGTCGAAGCGGAGGCGGTCGAGGGCGGTTTCGATCAGGCCCATAGCATCGATGACTCGGATTTCGGCGTTGCCGATGGTTCCTTTTCGCATGAGGCCTTTTTCGAGAAGGCCGGGTTCGAGCACGGGGAAATCGCGTTCGGGGCCGTCGTAACTGTGAAGCAGGCAGGGCGTCTCGATGCGCGCCCCGGTCTGGTCGATGCACCAGCCGTAGGCTACGCGCCGCTGGAGATGGTAGTCGACGTTTGCCAGCTCCTCGACCGTGTGGCAGGTGGTGCACCGGCTCAGGCCGCAGCCGATCATGACAATGCTCCCGCCAGCCGCCGCCAGACGGAAATAGGGCGACGTGACCCCGCAGGGAGTCGGGGAAAGGTAATGTCCCCGGGTAAGTTCCGCCGCGCGGCTTCCGATGGCCGCGCACGAGTGCGTGGGGTGGACGCTCCGCACCGCCTCGGAACGCTGCCGCGCGGTTTCGGGAATGCGGCCCACCCAGCAGGGGGCCGTGCGCAAATCGATATGCGGGGGGTTCTCGGGCGAGAGTTCGGGGCCTCCTGTGAGGGTGGGGACGAGAAGCGTTCCCTCGGGGCCAAGCGCGTCGAGAATTCCATCAATAACGGCGTCCGCACCGCCCTCAACGTGGCCGAAGCTGCTCAGGGAGCTGTGGACCAGAATGGCATCGCCAAGGTGGATGCCCAATTCCCGAAACCCCGCCGTGATGTCGGATCTCGTGACTCTATTGCCGGCCATGCGCGCTCCTTTTCTACGCCCGCCAGGTAAGCTCCAGCGGCATGCCGTTGTTCCGGGCCGACGCGGCGATGGCGTCCAGCAGGCAATCGGCGCGGTACCCGGTGTAGCGGTCCTGCGGACCCTGTTCGCCCAGCGCGATTTGTTTCTGAAAATGAGCCTCGGCGCGATGGAATGGGTTCTCGATGGGGAACGTGTACTCGGTCCACGCGTGGGTGCTCGTATCGTAGTGGCGCAGAATGGGCGCGTGGCGTTCGGGGGCGTTCCACATGGGCGTCTGGAACACGATGCGCCCGTTCGCGCCGTTGATTTCGAATCCTTCGTCCCACCCGTCGCGATTGGGTCCAATACGATCGAAGGGATGCCAGTTGGCCTCGAAATGCACGACGCCGCCCGCGGGCAGGTCCATCATGGCGTGGGCCACGAAATCCACGTCGCTGTCGCCGGGCCGCTCGAACAAGCGTCCCGTGACGCGCACGGGTTTCCCAACGAAGTGCAGCAAGAGGTCGCATACGTGGCTGCCGCCCGCAATCAACACGCCGCCGCCGGCCAGGCGGCGCATGGGCGACGAGCCGGAGGCGTCGCGCCGGTGAAACGCGGGGATTGGGCCGCTGTACACATTGGCGAGGGTGGGCTGATACGTCCGGCAATAAACGCTCGTGATATGGCCGAGACTCTCCGCCAGCTCCCGCGCCTTTTCCGCGGCGGAGAAGAAGCGTTTCATGTAGCTGGTATAGAAACACAGCCCCTTCTCGCGTGCGGTTTCCGCCAGCGAGAATGACTCGTCCGCGGACAAGGTGAGCGTCTTTTCGCACACGACGTGGCGCCCGCGCTCCAGCGCCGCGCGGCACATTTCATAGTGGCATGCAGAAGGCGTAAGGATCACGGCGGCATCGAGTCCCGGTTCGTCGAGCGCATCGCGCCAATCGTTCGCGTACCGCGCACGAAAACGCTGTACATACGGGGCCGCCCTCTCCGGGTCGAGGTCGGAGATGACGCGGACTTCGACATCGAGGTCCGTGAAGGCATCGAAATGGAATCGCGCAATGCCTCCCGCGCCAATAACGGCCAGCCGGTTTGCCATCGTGATGTCCCTTTCCATGCTATGCGCGCCGGTTCGGCGTGACGACTACCTTCAACGCGGACCCCTTGTTGTCGCGCAGGGTGGCCATGGCCTCGCCGATCTCGTCGAGACCGAACCGGTGCGAAATCAGTTCCTCGCCCGGGATAACGCCGGCCTGGAGGAGGCGCAACACCGCCGGGAAGTATATCGCGGGCGATGCGAAACTGGCCCGCAACTGCAGTTTCCGGAAATGGAAATCGTTTGCATCGAACGTGACCATGCTGTCGCCGGTGCCAATGCCGATATAGGTCATTTCGCCGCCGTACGCCAGCAGCGCCACACCCGGGGCGATACACTGTGTCGGCGCGGTCATGAGCACGTGGTCGAACGCTTCCCGCAGTTCGGCTACGTCGTCCAGCGGCGCGTCGACAGCCATGGGTTCCGCGCCGAGTTTTGCCGCCAGGGTAAGCCGCGCCTTTGAATGGGAATGCCCTACGCACACGACCCGCGCAGCGCCGCGGTGCACCGCCAGGGCGGCTCCGGCCAGGCCGATGGGGCCGGGTCCCACCACGCAGACGCGGTCGCCCATCTGGATGCCGGCGGTTTTCACCATATCGAAGGCCACGCCGGCGGGCTCGGCCAGCGAAGCAACCTCCGGCGACAGTCCCTCGTAAGGAACGGCCAGCACGGCTGGCGTCATCATGTATTCGCTGAATCCCATGGCGGGTTCGCCCCAGAAATGGGGGGCTTTGTTGCACAGGTTGACCCGTCCGTCGCGGCACAACTCGCATACGCCGCAATAGCCGGACGATTGCACCACAACCCGGTCGCCCGTACCCACATGAGTCACGTTGGGCCCGGCAGCGTCGACCGTTCCCGCCAGTTCATGGCCGAAAGGCGCCCAGGCCGTGGCAGTTTCCGCCGCGGCCGTCACGTCGGTGCCGCACACGCCGCATGCGTCAACCCGCAGACGGACCCACCCTTCCCGGGGCACGTCATCGATTGCCACCTCGCGTATCTCAGTTTCCCACGGCGCGCGCAAGTAAGCGGCTCTGGTCTTCATCGCGGCTCCTTTACCGGTTGTCTCCGCACGCCGCATTATTCTTCGGCGGCCCGAGTCAGTCAACCAAGACTGACGCAAACCCTGTGGCATGGCCAGTTTGGCGCGACCCATGCGAAGGGCATGCAGCTGGATGTCCACGAGCGGCAGGACTACGCGATACTCACTCGCCTTGTGGGACAAGGCAAGGTGCGCATGCTGTTCCCCGCTTATAGGACGGGGAACGTGGTTTGAACGCGTGCGCGAGACCGCCTTTTCAGCGCGAAAAAACCGCGCCGAAGACCCAAAAGCCTCCGGCGCGGAGTGTTTCATGGTGGGCGACACTGGGCTCGAACCAGTGACCTCCGCCGTGTGAAGACGGCGCTCTAACCACCTGAGCTAGTCGCCCTGCGCAAAGCCGGATCCTAGCATATGGCGGCGGAGAGCGTCAATGAACGGGTCCGCCTCGGGCTGTGGTATACTCGGCCTCCGGCCATGCAATATGGCCAGAATGATGACCACCGGGGAGCCGGAAATGACCGACAAACGCACGGATTATTTGAGTTGGGACGACTATTTCATGGGATTGGCGATCCTGTCGGCGCTACGGAGCAAGGACCCCAATTCGCAGGTGGGCGCGTGCATCGTCGACGAGAACAACAAGATCGTCGGCATCGGCTACAACGGGTTTCCCATCGGCTGCAGCGACGATGAGCTGCCTTGGTCTCGGGATGCCGAGCGCCCGCTCGATACCAAGTACCCGTACGTATGCCACGCCGAACTGAACGCTATTCTGAACACCAACATCGCGGACACGTCGGGGTGCCGGCTCTACGTGACGCTGTTTCCGTGCAACGAGTGCGCCAAACTGGTCATCCAGAGCGGCATCCGCCAGGTCATCTACCTTTCGGACAAGTACCGCGACACGGACAGCAATACGGCAGCGCGGCGCATGTTCGATATGGCCGGGGTGAAGTACCGCATGTTTCAGGCGCAGACGCCGCGCATCGTCATCGATTTCTCCGAACAGGCCGCGAAAGCCACGAAAGTGTGATGCGGGCGGGCGCCCCCAACCAGGAAAGACCTTCTCAGAGACCCTATGAGTTCCAATATTGAAATCACCGGCATGGCCCATGGCGGCTATGGCGTGGGCCGCATCGAAGGCCAGGTGTGCTTTGTCGAATATGCGCTGCCGGGCGACGTGGTGGCCGTGGATATCGTGCGCCGCAGCAAAGGCGTCCTGTGGGCGGCGATCACGGACATCGTGCAACCCTCGCCCCACCGGCTCGACACGCCGTGCCCCGTCTTTGGACTGTGCGGCGGGTGCCAATGGCTATCGTTCGAATACCCGGCCCAGGCCGAATGGAAATGCCAGATCGTCCGTGACTGTTTTCAGCGCATCGGCCGGCTGGCGGTGGACCCCGAGTGGGCCGACGAGCCGAGCCTGTATCTCGGCTACCGTACGCGGGCCGAGTTCCACGAAGCACACGGAGCGGTGGGGTTCTACGGGCGCGCCTCACACCAGATTGTGGACATCGCGTCGTGCCCGTTGTGCCACGAAAAGCTCAACGCCGCCCTCGAGCGGGTCCGCGAAGCACGGCCCGGGCAGTCCGTTGACGTCACCGTGAACCCTGAAGGCGAGGACGTGCTGGTATGGACCCGCCATCCCTGTCAATCGCTTGAGGACCTGTTTCCTCAGTACGATTCGGGGCGCGACGACGACGGGCGGCACGGCTTCATGTTCGACGGTGTGCCGATCGTAAACGGGGCATTTTCACAGTCCAGCCTGTTGCTCAACCGGCTGTTGGCCGGAGTCGTGCACTCTCTTATTGGGCAACCCTCGAGCCTGCTCGACCTCTATTGCGGCAGTGGCAACCTGTCATTAATGCTTGCTTACGAAGGCGTCGAAGTGCTGGGCATCGACCGGGACCGTCCGGCCGTCGTCAGCGCGAACGCCGTCGGGCCCGGAACCTATGAAGCCGGCGGCGAAGACGACTTTGTACATGCCATAGACCGGCGCGAATGGGGCGTAATCCTGCTCGACCCGCCGCGGTCGGGCGCGAAAGCCATCGCTTCACGCCTGGCCCAGGCCGGTGCGGAAGCCATTGTGTACGTATCGTGCGACGCGGCGACCCTGGCCCGCGACGCGGCGGTTCTGTGCAAGGCCGGCTGGCGCATCGCGCGCACGGTGGTCGTCGATATGTTTCCAAACACGTGGCACGTCGAGACCGTGTGCCGGTTCGAGCGGTAGGCGAGCACAGGGAAACGAGGGACAGGGCCATTTAGAGAACCTTGGAAGGACACTCTGCGCCCATGAACAAGGCGACCTGTTTTCAGGCCTTGACAGCCTTTGACATCGCGCAACATGGGCAACCAAGAGGATATTCGGCCGTGAGATTCTCTCCGCTATGGATTCTCCCTCTCCTCGCCCCTCCGGCCTTAGCTCAGGAGAATCTGTATCCCGCACCAAGATTCGAGGAATCGGGTGTAGTTGCCGCCGCCCATTCGGGCCAGCGGGCCGGACACCTGCGCGTAAATGCCGAACAACACTGGGCCGCGTCTGCTAGTACAATACGGGTCATGGATGCCGAAACGGACCATGGGGTTATGATGGCGTCGCTGGCGCGCAACTCGCGGGTACCCGTCCACCGCAAGCTGGATGTCGTGCCCGCGCACGACATCTCGCTTAAGAACCCGGCCGATCCGAAGAATCACGAGGCATGGCCGCCCGGCATATTCCACGGCAGCCTCGACACGCCTGCAACCCTCGGGTCGCCGCTGCTGTTCTGTTGTGCGGTGTACGCAGCCAGCGGATACGACGGGAGGCGTGTTCCGTGAGCAAGAATTTCCAGAAATACTACGAGGCTAACCCAGACATGGTGAGTTCGCCGTTCGGGGGTATCGACGGCGTTCATCGAGAGATGATGCTCAAGGTGTTCGAGCTTCTCGGGGTCAACCTCGAGGGCCGCCGTGTGCTCGATGTGGGTTGCGGCCGCGGTTTCACCGGCGACGTGGTAGCCGAGTGCGGGGGCGATTATTTCGGCGCGGACCTCGTGGCCAGCCGCGGAGGGCTCCGCATGGTTCTCGCGGACGGCGTGGCGCTGCCGTTTCCCGGCGCAACCTTTGACGCGGTGTTCTGCATCGACGTCTTCGAACATATCCCCGACTCGATAGCCGCCGCGCGCGAGTTCAACCGGCTGCTGCGTCCGGGGGGATTCGTGTTTCTTTCGGCGCCCAACTACGGCAACGTGGCGGGGCTGGTCAAGAAGGCATGCGAGACTCTCGGCCGCTATGAGAAAGACACCTGGGCGCCCTTCGGCGGGTGGAAACCCCAGGAACTCGAGCAGTTCATCACGGGACGTCACATCCGGCGGGTGTTTCGGCAAGGGGGTTTCAGCCGCCTGCGCGTACTCGCTCATCCCTTCGAAGTGGACGGAGGATTGTTCCCCTGGATCATGCATCCGTCGATGCCCGAGGCGGTCGGGTTCCGCCTGCAGCGCCTGTTTGCTATCATTGGACCGGTGGTGGCGCATGTCTGGCCCGGCGCAAGCCTCCACCTGTTCTGGAAAATCGACCGGGGCGACGGGTAGGCGAGGGACGCCGGCGGGGAAAGTCGTCACGAGATGGGCTCGAAACGCCTCATAGAGAGATTCAGACTCTGGCACGGTTCGCGGGAGACCGTCATCCACCTGTTCCTCGCCGCGAAGGAGGCGTTTCCCGGCGCCGTGGTTGCCGGGAACCCCACACGGTCCGGTTGCCCGCACGAGGAGAAACGCGCGGCTCGCAAAGTCCCCGAACCGCGTCTCAGGGGAGACAACGCATGAAACTGGCGCTGCTCAAAGGCAACCGTTTCAATCCCTGGCATCTGCAGGGATTCGGCCTGTTGCCGGACGGCGTCGAGGTGACCGCCTTCCGCGCCGAGCCCGAGAATCAGCACTATTTCGCCGAGCGCGACGATGCCGGGCCGAAGTTCCAAGTCGAGCGCATCTATTTCGACACCCAGAAGGGCGGCCCCTTGCGCCGGTTTGTCAACGTGTTTTCGCAACGTTACGCCAACCGCGCGCCCCGCATCCTCCCGTTTCGCGACCGCCTGGAAGGCTTCGACCTCATCCAGTCGTGGGAACTGTTCACGGACTGGACCGCCCAAGCCCTGGAGGCCCGGGCCCGATGGGGCACTCCTCTGGCCGTCATGGTATGGGACAGCATTCCCCTCATTATGGAGCGCAACCCCGAGCGGCGGGCGATGAAGACCCGTGCGGCCGAGAAAGCCGACCGCTTCATTGTCTATACCGATCGCTCGCGCCGCATGCTCCGTCTCGAGGGCGTACCGGAAGAGAAGATCCGCCGCATCAACCCCGGAGTGGACACCGGCCGCTTTTGCCCGGGACCCGCAAACCGCTCGGCTCTCGGTCTCGATGATGGCGAGTTTGTGGTCTTGTTCGTGGGCTGGCTCCTGCCGCGCAAAGGCATTGATTTCTTGCTTCTGGCGCTCCGCGAGCTGCTCAACGATCCTGACCTGCGCGACAGGCGTCTCCGGCTGCTCGTCGTAGGCTGGGGACCCGGCCGTGAACGCGTCGAAGGTCTGATCGACCGGCTCGCACTGAAAAACGCGTGCACATTCGCGGGCGCCCTTCCCTACAGCCGCATGCCTGACGTGTACCGCGCCGCGGACGTGTTCGTGTTGTCCAGCACCGCTACCCCGGAATGGGAAGAGGAGTTCGGCATGTCGCTCATCGAGGCGATGGCTTCGGGCACCCCCGTGGTCTCGACCCTGAGCGGGGCCATCCCCGAAATCGCGGATTATGCGGCGGCATTATGCCAGCCCAACGACTTCGTCTCGCTGTACGAAGCCCTGAAGAACATGATGCTCCACCCCGACAGCCGGAAAGAACTCGGGAAAGCCGGCCGGAAACGCGCATCGCGCACCTTCGATCTGCGGGAACACGCGGCACAGCTGGCGCGGATATACGACGAATTGGTCCAGGGATGAGCCAGCCCACCGATTTGTACCGGGATGCGTACGGCGGGAGCGTGTCACGCCGGATAAAGCCCGCGGGCCTCCGCGTGCGGTGGCATGCTCGAGCCTTGTTCGGCAAGCCGCGGCGCATCTTGGTGGGTCTCCGTTTGCGGCTGGGCGACGAGATTATGGCGCTGCCCATCTATGGGGCGCTCAAACGGGCATACCCCGACTGCCAGCTCGCGGTGTGGTGCGATTTCCCCGACGTGCTTCTCGACCACCCCCATGTGGACGCCGTAAACCCCCGGGAATTCGAGTTCGACCGGTTCATCAACCTTCGGGGCGCGCCACGAGACCGGTACCGCATTTCCTATTACGCGAATCAGGCTGGCGTGCCGCTGCCCAGGAGCCGCCCGCTCCTTTTCTATCTCGACTGGTCCACCCCGCTCCTGCACCCGGTGCTCGCAGCCAGGAAACCGCTTGTCGCGCTGTGTCCGGGAACCTCATGGCGGGCTAAACGCTGGAGCCTGGAGTTCTGGCGGGAATTGGGGCGACTGTTCGTCGGCGCAGGCTATTCGATTGTGGAATTAGGGATCGCGGAGGACCCGCTCATCGATGCCGGCGTCTCGTTGCGGGGCCTGACCACGGTGCGCGAGGCCGCCTGCATCCTTCACGCGGCCAAGCTCGCTATCACCGTGGATTCGGGGCTTATGCATCTCGCCCTGGCGGCCGATGCTCCGACGATCGCCCTGTTCGGGCCCACAGCTCCCGGCATGCTGGTGCGCGGCGAACCCCGCTTGACCTCCCTCACCAATGGCCGCCCTTGCGAGCCCTGCTGGAACCGGTTCCGCATGCCCGACAAAGGAATATGCCCCCTGGACATCCCCGAGTGTCCGGGCACGATTCGCCCGGAAACGGTGTTCGCGCGCGCGAAACGGGTACTGGATGGCGGCGATTGACGGGCCGCACGATCTGCTTCTCAAACCGCATGGGGAGACGGGGCCGCAGCTGTGCCCGGGCACTTTGGCCCTCAGGTAGGGTGTGCCGCGTCTGGTCTCGCCATTTGGGACCGTCTGGGGTATCATCAAGCACGATGAATACGGTCTGCTGGCTCAACCGCAAGCAGGAGGGGGAGGTGTACGGGAACGTTCTGGCGGGCCGGAGTCCCGCCGCCAACTTGGGGAACGCCGCCGCGCCACGGCGGAATCGCAATTCGCGCTGAAGCCGGCGGCCCCGCGAACGGTGGAATTGCTGGAGTCGCTGTTGTGACCCGAATCTGTTATGTGATCCCGTCGTTAAATGCCGGCGGCACGGAACGACAGCTTGTGGCACTCATGCGCGAGCTGGTGCGCGACCACGAGGTGACCGTGGTCTGCACCGGTTGCGCGGGTCCGCTCGGAGGCGATGCCCGCCGGCTCGGCGCCTACGTGCGCGAACTGCGTCTGCGCGGCGAATGGGATTTCCGGATGCGCGCGCATTTGCGGCGCGTCTTTCGGTCTCACCGGCCCGACGTTCTCCACACGTTTCTCTCCGGGTTCGATTACCAGGCCAACCGCGCGGCGCGCGACACGGGCGTGCCGGCGGTCATTTCCAGCCGCGGTGAGCTTGCGACCTGGAAAAGGCGCCGTCATATATGGCTACAGCGGAAAGGCAACGCCCTCGCCGACTGCGTCGTGGCCAACAGCCGGGCCGTCGCCGAATATGCCATTCAACAGGAGGCCGCCGATGCCGCCTTGTTTCGCGTCATTCACAATGGGGTCGCAATCGAGTCATTCAAGACCCACGCCAACCTCGAACAGGTACGGGCGCGGTACGGGATTCCCCCAAGAAGACGCGTGGTCGGCATGGTCGCCAACTTCCACCCCGTCAAGGACTATCCCCTCTTCGTAAAGATCGCCCGGACGCTGCTCAAACAGCGCGATGACGTGCATTTCCTGGCGGTGGGCTCGGGACCCATGGTCAATCCCGTCTGGCGCAACATCAGACGGGCCGGGCACGAGAACCGCTTCACCCGTGTGGCCATCCTGAACGAGATGGCGGATGTTTACAGCATTATCGATGTGTGCGTGCTGTGTTCCAAGGCCGAAGGAGTTCCCAACGCCGTAATGGAAGCCATGGCCGCCCGGCGCCCCGTCGTCGCCGCGAACGTCGGCGGCATTCCGGAGATCATCGAGGACGGCAAGACCGGCCGCCTGCTCGATGGGCGCGACCCCGGGCCATTTGCCGAGGCCATCAATGCGCTGCTGGACGACGAGCACGAGGCGCAGCGCATGGGCGCGGCGGGGCAGGAATACGTGCGGGACCATTTCAGCGTCGAGCGTATGGCCGATGCCTATCGTAACCTCTATGCCGAATTGCTCGCCCGCACGGCTCGAAACGCAACATGATTCCTGCGTGACCCCTTCGGTTCGATTCCCCTCGGCGTGCGCCATCGGGCGGGTAAGGAGACCCGCTGCCGCGGTTCACTCAAGCGCACCTCGTTGAAAGACGTGTACCGCGCCGCCGAACCGGGTTACGGGCAGGATTTCATAATTCCGGTTGCAGCGCATCCGTGTTGAAGGAGACCGAATCCGCGAGAACCGTATCGCTGAGGCGGTAGACCGGAACCTGGCGCACGCGGTGGAGATCCAGGTCGTGGAGCTCGACCAGGTCGCGTATTGGCGCGGCTGATCTGGGGGGAAGCGCCTCGAGTTCGAGGAACATGCGATCGAACCGGTGCTCGAACACGGCCACGGGCTCGGCGCCGGGCGTGAGACAGGTGGACTCCTCCGGGTACTGTCCGTTTCGCAGTTCCTGCCAGTCGGTCACGAAACAATGGTGTGGCGCCTCCCATGGCTGGTCCATTCCCTCGCAGGCAAGGTACCAGGATACGGGTCCCCTCCATGAACTCGAGACCGTGGTTTCGCCCTGGGCGCGCAGCCAGTCGAGCACCTCGGGATACGCCGACCGGCTCTGAAACACCCGCACGCAGTTGCTCAACGACGAGCCCGCGGCAATGATCAGCGCTCCCGCAATAGCCCAGCGGGGCCATTTCCTGGGCGTATGGCCGCCCCGCCACATGGCCACAACACCCATCGCGATGATCGTCAACAGGAAAGGCCAGCCGAACCCGTATGTGCGCCCTGCCAGGATGGTTTCCGTCGAGGAGAGCAAAAAGGGCGCCAGAAACGCCGAGCCGAGGTATATCGCGGGCAACAGAATGCCGGGGCTTCTCCGGAGCGCGGCGCTCGAACGCAGCCGTGCTCCGATGTACACCATGCCCGCGACAAGGAGGCCAACGAGAATAAACAAGGTCACCCAGCCTTCGCACAGGCCGATGAAATACGGAAACAGGACGAGCCCTGTGGGGCTTTTGAACAGGCTGATCAAATACGGGTGCGGGACCGGCTTCGTGAGATACAAGGCGCGGGGCATGAAGAAACCGAGCCGTCCGGCGAGCGCCTCAATGAACGTAGCGCGGGGGTACAGCAAATCCACGCTTCGAAACATCAGAAGCGTGGGATAACTCGCGATTTCGAGCGCGAGAACGGGCAGGAGTATCCCGCATGCGATGAGGATGCTTCCCCTAAGCGTCTGCCCGGCCCTGCTCCGCCACGTCCGCTGCCGCATGCAGATCAACGCGTGCGCAACGAACAACGCGGGCAGGAGGCAGACGGCCTGCCACGAGGAAAGCGCCGCTAAACCCGCGAGAATCCCTGACCACAGCAGCCGTCCCTGTCTTCTGCGCGCCAGCCAGGGTTTTCGCCACGCGCGCCGGCCCCACCGGGTATGCACGTGGAACGCCAACAGCCACCAGAACAGCGGCATGGTCTGGCAGTAGGTGTTGCGTGAGTAATACACGTGAAAACACGAAACCGCCAGCATGGCCGACGCCAGCAGCGCCACCCGCCGCGACGTGAGCTGTTTCGCATAGGCATAGAGCGCCGCCACGCACCCCACGCCGAAGAACGCCTCGATCAGGTTGCCCACCCACGGCGTGAATCCCCACGCGAACATGGCCAGCGCACCCAGGCTGCTCATCATGAACTTCGGGAAAACAGGCTGGTACTGGCTGAGACGCGCGTGCGCTTGCGAGAGGTATTCATACAGCACAAACTCGGGGCCCCCGTGCATCTCGCGCCATTTTCCCGCAAAGAGGCCGCCGATGACCCGCATTTCCTCGTACTTCGCGCGCGCGTCCATCAGCGTTCGCCAGTCGTCGGAGCCGTAGACGCCCGTAGACTCGATGTCGTAAAAGCGCAGGAACGTCGCGACGCCCAGAATCACGGCGAAGATCAACCAGCTTCGGCGCATAGCTCCCCTCTCTCCTTCCCCTCCGGATTGTAGCACCGGCGCAAAACCCTCTCAATAGACTGATGCCGGGACCGGCATGGCCGTCGTCGTTGCCTATTGGCATTTCCGCTTACGCGGCCTTCACGAAAGGCACCAGGCCTGGCAAGGACGCGGCCGTCGCGAACATGCACAAGGGCATCGCCGCGCTGAGCAACAAACTCCAGAATCCCGAGCCGGCTCGTGAAGAAGAATCCGATGCTCCTGTCGCGAAGAGTCCTCGCCGACAACCGTGACCCTGCGGACACAATGTGCGGCTTGACCAGGCAGGCTGTGTTCGCGCGCGCGTGTTTCCGCTCGAGCGCCCTCTTGAAACCGCCGGCCGGTCTTGGCAAGAATGCCCCGCACGGATCAGGTGATTTCGAAACGGGGATGATTCATGACACATCGCGAACGCTTTCTCGAGACGCTGTTGTTCGGCGCGCCGGATCGCATCCCCTTCGCGCCGGGCGCGGGCCGCGAGTCCACGCGACGGGCATGGCGCCAGCAGGGCTGCCCTTCCGACAGCGAGTATATGGACGTGATCTACGATCAGCTCAACGGCGAGCGCGCCAGGCGCGGTCTCGGCCCGGCCCCCTTCAAACCCGAACAGCCCGACATGGACACCGGCGTGTCGTTTCGCATGATCCCCACCTTCGAAGAGAAGGTCCTGGAACACAGGAACGGCCATTATGTTGTGCAGGACTGGATGGGCGCCATCACTGAAATCTCCGACGAATACGACTACTCCTACATCCGCAACCCCGTTGACTTCGTGACGCGCAAATGGCACAAGTTCCCGGTCGAGACACGCGACGACTGGGAGGAAATGAAACCGCGCTTCGATCCCAAGCACCCGGAACGGTATCCGGCGGACTTCGACGAGCGGTGCGCCGCGTTGCGCCAGCGCGATTATCCGTTGACCGTAAACTTGAACGGCCCGTTCTGGCAATTGCGCGAATTCTGCGGCTTCGAAAGGTTGTGCACGATGATGCTGACCGACCCGGGGTTCGTGCACGAGATGGCGCGGTTCTGGGCGGCGTTCTGCGTGGCGGCATTGAAACGGCTTCTCGAACGCGTGACGCCCGATAGCCTCCACTTCTCCGAGGACATGGCGTTCAAGGAGCACCCGATGATCTCGCCCGAAATGACCCGCGAATTCTGCGCGCCCTGCTACCGGGACATTATCGACGAAGCGAAGGGCGCGGGCGTGCCGGTTATCGCTCTGGATTCCGACGGACGGGTCGATCTGCTCATTCCCGTATGGCTCGAGTGCGGGATCAACTGCGTGGACCCGATGGAGGTGGCCGCCGGTAACGACATTGTTGCACTGCGCGCGCGGTATGGGAAACGCCTCGCGTTTTGCGGCGGCATCGATAAACGCGCCATGGCCGCCGGCGGCGGCACGCTGAAAGCCGAGCTGGCCCGCATACAGCCGGTAATCGAAAGCGGCGGCTACATTCCCGGTTGCGATCACGGCGTGCCGCCCGACGTGCCGTGGGCCAATTACACGGCGTATTGCCTCGACCTGGCCGAGATGACCGGCTGGCTGCGATAGACTACGCGCCTTTCCCCCAGCACCGGTCAAGCCACGCCCGGGTCTGACCACTGAGATGGGCCAGGCGGTCGGCCGTGTCGGCCTCGCCCCCGGCGCATGCCAGCATCAGCCGTCCTTCTTCCGCGCAGAGCGCGTCGTGGTGCGGAAACAGTTCCCGCATGCAGTACAGCGCATACTTCACGAGCCGGAACGGGCCGTAGGCGCGCGCGGTCTCCCCGGGAAGGGCCTCGACGGCAACGGAATATCCCGTCTTGATGGCCTGGATGATATCGCCCAGCTCGAGAGACGGCGCGAACACGATGGTGTAGTACCATCCGAAGAGTTCGCCTCGTTCGCACCCGTGGGCGTCGCTCACGCCGACAATGGGAATGGTGCGGCCGCGGGCCCGCTCCTGGTGGTACCGCGCCACCTGGAGCGTATTCGAATCTATCTCGAAACGATGGAATCCGCCGATGAGTTCGAAGGCGTCGTAGGGCTGTGTCTCGAACAAGTACGACGTCAACGCGCCCGAAGGCGTGTAGCGGTGCTGCGTGAACCAGTAGGGGTGGCAGAAGATGCCCAACCCGCCCGCGGCACGGATCTGGTCAAAACACCAGACGCACGAGGCGTACTGGTAGGAATCCACCCCCGCCGGAAGGGGGCTCGCGGAGGCCTCAATGCGCGCGACTTCTTCACGATACGTCTGTTCGTCGCGTTGAAACAGGTCGGTTATGCTGTATGACCCGCCGAAATTGATCATATGCACCGGATTGTCCGGCGGATGCACCTCCTCGCCGGGAAAGATTTTCAGGTCGTGGGGCACGTAGGCAAAGGCGCGCTGGGCTTCCAGAGAGGGAGTATAGAGGCTGTGGTCCGTCACGGCCATGAAGTCGAGTCCCATGCGGCGGCAGGCGCCAGCTACATAGGCAGGCGACTCGCGGCCGTCCGAACGGTAGCTGTGGATGTGCAGGTCGCCTTTGTACGGACGGCGGGCGTACAGATCGTCCTCGAGCGAATATACGCGGAACTCGGCGGCCTCCTTTGGCTGTTCCTCGGTAGCATCTTCAATGACGATGACATGTTCCTGCTCCCCTTCGAAAAAGCACGTGAGCCGGATAACGCCTTCTTCGGGTACGACGGGAATCCGAATCCCGGGCGTCCATCCGTTGCGTTGGGCGAATTCTTCCGTGGGATAGCAGGCCGCGCGGTATGTCCGGTCTGGAGCGAAGCGCGAGTGGCCGAACAACGGCCGAATCGCAAGGGTGGTCTCGCGATTGGCCGGGACGACGCGGGCGGATACAGCGTAATAGCGGTCAGAAAGGCTCACGGAACTCTCCTTCGTGCAGCGCAACAGGTCGTGGCCGGCGACGTAAACCTTTGCGCCCCCCAAAACGTTGTTCATAACCGGGCACTCGTTCCATAATACCCGGGAGGCGGTCTGTCCGAAAAACGCCCGCAAACGAACGGAATGATCTGAGAACCATGGTCTTGAGGCTACAGAGGCAGTGGGGACCGGTCTCCACCGGCGCGCTGCTGGTCTGCATCCTGGCTGCCGCGGGATGCGGAGGGCCCAAGGAGCCGCCGATTCCTCCCGGCATGGTCCGTGTCGGCGACAAGCCATTGGAAATCAATACTCCGCCCCTCGTCGTGAAGGCCCGCATCAGCTCCCCGTTTCCTGAAGAGGAAGAACAGACCGTGGCCGATGAGCTCGACGCGGCGCTGCGCGACATGGGCCTCGATTTGGGCGCCGAAGCGCCGGAGGAGGAGCCCCGCCCGGCCGTGATCGAGCCTGTCCCGGAAGTGCTTGGCGGCCCCGAAACCGCCCCCACTAAACTGGAAAAGCCCAAGGAGACGCCGGCCGAGAGTGCCAAGCCCCCCGCGGACACTGCCAAGGAAGTGGCGGCCCTTCGGACCGACGTGGCCCGTATGCAGGCCATGCTGGACCTCGTACTCGAAGAATTCGTCATCCAGCTGAAGAACGAAAACAACCGTTTACGCGAAGAGGCGGAAACCCTCCGGCACGAGCTCGAGTCCGGGAATTCCCAAAACCGCCCCGTGCTCATGGGAAGCCCCCAGTCTCCGGGTCCGACGCTGCCGCCCGCCCCAGAAGCCGATACAACGCCCCCCGTTGACTATGAGGAGGTGGCGGAACCGGTGGGCGCCGGGCCCATCCGTTACGCCGTGATTCGAGAATGGGGCCGCAACGCCAGCGAGGCCGCCCGCATGAACAATGCCTCCACCCTCAAAGGTTTGATTTGCGCGGTCCCGCCCGATGCTACGGACACCCAGTTGGCCGAGCTGGGCCGTTGGTTCCGCGGCGAATATGAGGAGTACGAGAACATCAATATCGACGTTTTCGATGATGTTGCCGCTGCCCGGAGTTTCGCCGACACCAATCGCATGGAAGGCCACCATCGCGTCCTCAACATCTCGAAACATCCCTCAACGAACCTGGACGTGATCGCGCTGATCCGCAAAGACGGGACAACCGTGATCCCCCGGGAAGAAACGCCGTAGGTCAGGTCTCTTCCAGGACGTACACGGCGGGCAGCTCGCGGAATTTCTCTTCGTAGTCCAGCCCGTAGCCGACCACGAACCGGTCGTCGATCGTGAATCCGACGTATTTGGCATCAACAGCGATATTGCGGCGGGCCGGCTTGTCCAGAAGGGTGCACAACTCGAGCGAGTCCGGTTTTGCGTCGCGGAACCGGTCGAGCAGGAAATGGGTCGTATACCCCGTGTCGAGGATATCCTCGATGATGAGGACATGTTTTCCCGCCAGGCTTTCCTCTGGAAACACGGTAACGCGTACGCGGCGGCTTGAGCGCGTGCCCTGGTAGCTTCGGGCGCGCACAAACTCGATGCTGGCGGGAATCGTGAGTTTGCGCGACAGGTCTGCCGCGAACATCAGCGCGCCTTTCAGCACGACGGCCAAGACAAGGTTGCGGTTGGCGTAATCTCTCGAGATCTCGGCCGCGAGTTCCTTGATGCGGTTCTGAAGGACGCTCTCGGATATGAGCGGTTCGCTACTGTGTCGCATCGTGAACCTGGACCTCCACAAAGCGGCGGGTGGCTGGCGTCACGGCGGCGCTCTGGCTCACCGCGTACCCGACCACCCACACAATGTCCCCATCAGCCATAAGGAGAGGTTGCCGCGCCCGTTGCCTTTCTGTCAAACCAAGCCCGATGAAATAATCCTTCAGTTTCCTCGTACCGCCCAGTCCCAACGGCGTGAACCGGTCGCCCGGACGCCGGAACCGCACGGCCAACTCCGTTCCAAGAGCGTCCCCGTCAAACACCTGGCGGCTGGGCGTGCAGTACGCTGCAAGCGGCCCGGAGGGAGGTTCGCAGAGCTCGCGTACGCCGTAGCGCCGCCCGAACGCGACCGTGTCGCCCGGGATCGTCAAACGAACCACGGAATCGTCGGTCCGGACCTGCTCGTCGAGGAGTTCGGTCACCTCGCGTCCGTTTCGCAATAGGACGCCCTCGCCCAGATCGCAGGCCTTCCCCGTGGGACCCTCGACAATATGCCGCCGGACCGCCTCGATACGCTCGAAAGGACACTCGATGCCGAATTCCCAGCCCAGCAGTGCGACAACACGGCGTTGCAGGGCGGGATGCATCGAGCCAAACACCTGCCGGTCGATGGCATCGCCGGTTGGGCGGCACCGGGTAGCCATGTCGCCGGCCAACCCGTCCAGGAAATCGCCCTCGTCCCGCTGAATTTCAGCCACGCGCAGCAGCGCTTCCCGTACCCGGGGATTGTATTCGCGGGCGAGTAGGGGGAGCAACTCGTGGCGGACGCGGTTGCGCGGGTGGCGGGTGTCGGTGTTGGTCCGGTCGACGCGGTACGGGAGTCGCCGGGCCTCGAGAAACGCTACGATCTCCTCCCGGAAACAGTCGATCAGGGGCCGAACGATGCGTACGCCGCCGCTTTGCCGGAGTGGAGGGATGCCGCCCAGCCCTCCGGGGGAGGTGCCGCGCAGCAGACGCATGAGGACGGTCTCGGCCTGGTCATCGGCATGGTGGCCCGTGGCGAGCACCTTGCAGCCCCTGACGGCGGCCGTCCGCATCAGGAAATCGTACCGCACCTGGCGCGCGACCTCTTCAAAAGAATCCGCCGACTGGCCGGCTTCGTGAGCGATATCCCGGCGCTCTTCATGACAGGGAACACCGTGTCTGGCGGCCATATCTCGAACAAAATCAGCATCTTGCGCGCTTTCGCCCTCGCGGGTGCCGTGGTCGAGATGCGCCATCTCAAAAGGGATGCCCAGTTCGTGAAACACGTGGACCAGGCACATGGAATCGGGTCCGCCGGATACCGCCAGAAGGCACAACGTGCTGCCGTCAAGCATATGGTAACGCTGGAGGGTATCGCGAACGCGCTCGAGTAGTTCTGCGGCCTTATCGCTCACGGGCGGTCTCCCCGCGGCAAAAAAGAATTGGTGGCGGTGCACGGAATCGAACCGCGGACCTTGGGATTATGATTCCCCTGCTCTAACCAGCTGAGCTACACCGCCACACGGCTATCGATTATAGCAAATGACGGTCCGGCAAGTCCAGCAGGCGGGGCGTCTG
>DAOLNV010000085.1:0-5727 GCA_035416745.1 Candidatus Hydrogenedentota bacterium
GAAAACCGGCGCCTTCGGGCTTGGGGGTTCGAGTCCCTCACCCTCCGCCACTTCTCAAACTACCTCTCCCATAATAGCTTACGGAGGTGCGGCCAGTCCGGGATATCCCATGACTCACTTGACTGCGGCAGCCTTTGGGGTCTCACGTACGTAAAATGGCTCGTCGGTCTCGGGCATGCGTATATTGTCCCAGCGCGCCTTAGGGCCTCCTGCCGGGGTGACTACCGCTATATCCCGCCAGTCGGGCCCCGTGCGGGCCGGGTCGCCGTTCTCGGGGTCGCTTTCGCTGATCGAGCCCCGGTACGTCTGGGTCGTCTCGTAGAGTTCGCCCTCGTAAAGGACAATGGTCATGGTGTAGTTCGTCGGTCCATTGTCGTTATCGCGGAAGTAGTGCACCCGCACGCGATAGTCCTGGCCCCACTGGACCGTGTCGGTTGTGGTCAAGGTCCAATGCTCCGGGCCGCAGTCGTACCGGTCGTCGTAATCGAGCTCGCCGCCGTCGTCGGTTAGTTTGTCTGCGTACCATGAAACGTCGCCCGCAGGGTCGTAGACATAGAGGTCCAGGTCCGTGCCCGGCTTGTCCCAGGTCAGCTCGACGCGGATCACGGCGAGCGGAAACGTCCCTTTCAGGACAAATTCCTGGTTGAGCATATTGTTGCCCACGACCCGCTTGTTCCCGTCCTCGTCCTGCCCGCGCGTGATAAACGTGAGGAAATTCTTGCCGTACTGAAGAGGAACGTCCAGGTAGAATTGGCCGTCAAAAGGCACCGAGGTCTTGTAACTCTCGCTGTTCACCCACACCTCGAGTTCGGTCACCGCGACCTCGCCGCTCTCGATGGTGCCGTGCAGCGTCGTGACCCGGTCGGGCACCTCTTCGTTATTGGAATGTGAGGTCACCGTGATCACGGCGTCGCTGCTCGAATGGAACTGGTTGTTCGCATCTTCCAAGATGTACTCGTAGGCTTCCTTGACCCGGAGCGAGCCGTTGCCGTAGTAGTTGACCCAGTTGTAATTCTCGTAATCCCAGGCGCCCGTATCGCTGTTGAACTTGATGGTCTTGGCCAGGCCCGGGTAGTTCGGGTCATAGATGTCGAATTCAATCCGGGGTTGTGCCTCGGGGTGGATGCGAAAGGCGTAGGCCAAGACCGAATGCGAGCCTTGCTCATCGCCGGCTTTGGTCTCGCGGTCAACTCGCAGGAGAACCGGTTTGCCCGAATTGACCAGCGCGTTGCGTATGACAGCGGCGTTTTTCCTATTGGATTGGAAAAAGAGCATGAGCGAGCGCCCGATATTCAGCCAGCGCATCTGCGTAACAGACGTAAACGCCCGCGTCGCAATGATGTCCTGCCCGGTCAAGCCCACCGGCGGCACCGTGAACATGTACAGGGGGTAAAAGGCGCCATCCTGTTTGTGGTTCAGGTAATACCAGAGCGCCCACATGGTCATTCCCAAGCATTCGCCTTGGCGGTTTACCGCGCTGCCCTCGTTCGCAATCTTGAACCCGTCCATGCCTGGTTCAAACCACCGATTGGCAATCAGGCAGTCGCAGAGTTCCTCGTCCGTTATGACCACGCCATAGGACGAGGCGTGGTACGTCAACAGAGTCACCCTCCCGGTCTCTTCGTCAACATCCGCCAGTTCGACCAGCGAGAGGCCGTCTTCCGCATCGATATAGTAAGGCACGGGCACTTGACTGCTTCCGGGAGTCAAGGGACACGGGATGACGATCTCGATGGGCTGTTCCAGCATGGCATTCGTGCCGATATCCAGCGTGACGATGGGGCCAACGGCCTCGCCTTCTATGGGCACCAGTGTACCGGTGTCATAGCCGACCCTCACCGGCGTGCCGTCCTCGATCGTGGCCGGCGGGATTCGCACGATCACGCCTTCAAGAGGCGTGCCGGCGGGCCCCAGCAGTTCCGCACCATATTGGCCTACGGTCTCGTTCACCAGTCCGACTTGGGTACCGGGAAGGTACTGGGCCCGGCCGATTTCTATCGAAATATAGGCGGGCTTGGACTCCGTGTCGCTTCCTTCCGAGGAGGTTACTGTAAGCGAGACGGCGTACTGACCCGGCCCTGTATAGGTATGCGAGGGATTCGCCACTGAACTTGTGGCGCCATCGCCGAAATCCCAGCTCCAACTCACGATAGTGGAACTGCCTCCGGATGACTGGTCGGTAAACTGAACCGTCAGGGGTGCCGAACCCGAAGTGGGGGCCCCTGTGAACGCAGCCTCAGGACCGGTCGCGGATGGGCAGCCGACACACACGGCGGCAAGGATACTCAAAGCTGAATACACGTATAAGCTTGGCGAGTGCTGCACAGCCATTTTGCCCTCCCCCTTACAGCCTACCTGCCGAACGCCGATGCCCACCCCGTACGAAATCTCAGCAAAGCCGCGGCCGCGATGATACGCCCGCTCAGTCAATCCGTCAACACATCAACGGCTTTCCGGCGCGCGCACACGGCCGCCTTTTGCCATGGCCATTCCCCGGCGGCTCGAAAACAACCATGCACTCGGGTCCAGAGCCGGTTCCAGCCTGATGGCGGACATCGTTGCGTCCACGTTCTAGTGCCAGTACCGCTCGATCTTCTTGATGATGAAGAAAGTCGCCACGCCCATACCGACCATGGCCGCCAGGAACAGCGGGTAGGCCACTTTCCAGTTCCCAGGAGCCGTCATCATCGTGAACTCCGACATCCCCCCGATCGCAGCAAGGAAACTGGGAACGGCCACGGCAATAACGATGGCATTCAGATTCTTCATCATGACGTTGAGGTTGTTGCTGACTACGGAAGCGCGGGCGTCCATCAGGCTGGCGAGCACCTGCGCGTGAGTATTGGCTTGTTCGTAGCACTGAGCGTTTTCAATAAGGAGGTCGTCGAGATATTCGACGGTCTCCGGCGTGAAAGGCAGCTTGGACGCATTCGCCTTCAGCTTTTCCAGGACGCGGCCATTTGACCTGATGGCATTGAGATAGTACACAAGACCCTTCTCGATGGTGAACATGTGCAGGAGATGCTTGTTTTCCATCGACTTGTTGATCTTGCTCTCCAAGTCGTCGCAGATAGCGTTCATCGCCTTGAGATGTTCCGTGAAGTGCAGAATGTTCTGGTACAAGACCCGCAGAAAAACATCCGGCACGCTGCCCACCCGGGCGAACTGGCGCCCCTGGAAAGAGGCGCTCTGTTCTTCGCCGATGATGATCAGTTTGTCTGGGAACAGAAAGAACCCGCACGTGTTAACCCTGAAAAGGAAATTGTCGGTTGCGGTATAGAGCTTGGGCCGTTTGTAGATGATCGCTGCGTGGTTCGGCTCAAACTCCAGGCGGCCAAGCTCTTCCGGGTCCAAAACGGAACTCAGGGTGTGCGCATCGACATTCAGCGTGTCGATCAGATACCGCTTCTCAGACTCGTCGAGGCTGTCGAAAACAATAATCGCCGCATCGTCATCGACTGTTGGGACGATCTTTCCATCCTGAAGTTTGAATCTCTTCTGCATGAGACGTATCACCTGAGCATGGCTCTAGTACCCGACCCAAAACCATACCATTACAGCAGCTCGATCGCCAAACGAAAGCTTCACCGAAAGCTGCCTCTGCGGAAAATCCCGTATGGTTATGAAATCCGGCCGCATTTTACATCGTTTCGGGGTGTTTGGGGTCAGCAAAAGGCGGATAGGTCAGGGGTCGTGACATGAGGCGCAGGCCGCAGGCAGCCGGTTTGCGCGTTGCGCTTCCAAAAATCCACCGACACCCTCTCCCGTTGCTGCAGGAATTCAACGGTTGCGGGTCTGAATCCGCCGTTTCTACAGCACGGACTGATTCTCCACAGCCGCAGGCGGGGTACGCCGTTGTTAGCGGAGACTGGAAATCGCCGCGCGCAGGATCTCAACGACCGTCTTGCGTTCTTCTGGATCGACAGCCGACGGGTCGAGCGCAAGCGTGAAACCATTGCGGGAATCTTCGATTCTCGTCGCGTCAACACAAGCCGACCGCGCTCCGACAACCTGGTGGGGCTGCACGGGCTCTTCCAGGCCCTTTACGTGAACCGCCTCTTTCCGGATACATTGAAACCGGTCGCCGACGAGAGCAAAGGTCTCCGGTCCAATAAGTATTTCGCCGGGAACCGCGGCATTTTGCAGACGGTTGGCGAGATTCACCTGGCCTCCGATGATTGTGTAGTCCATCCGTTCTTCGCTTCCAAAGTTGCCGACCGTACAATAGCCCGTGGTGATTCCCATCCGGATTTCGAAGTTGGTGCAGATGCCTTTCTTCTGCCATTCGGCGCGCAATTCATCGACGGCCGCGCGCATCTCGAGAGCCATTGCGACACAGGCGGCAGCGTCTTCCACCACCCCCTTTGACTCGGGGTCGCCAAAGAATACGAGGATCGCATCGCCCATGTACTTGTCAATGGTTCCCCCATGAGCAAGAACGATGCGCGCCATGCGATTGAGGTAACTGTTCAGGAGTGTGGTAAGGTCTTCGGCTTCCATGCAGTCCGTCTGCCGGGAAAAACCCACGATGTCGGACATGAATATCGTAAGTTTCTTGCGGTTGCTCCCGATGTGGGCGTCCTGCTTGCCCTCGAAGATGGAAAGGTACACCTGGGGCGACAAATACCGGGCCAGCTTCCGAGACAAGTCCTCCAGCCTGCACCGCGCATCCTTCAATAACAGATGCGTGTTCACGCGGGCGAGGACCTCCTCGAATTGAAACGGTTTCGTCACGTAATCCACGCCGCCGCGGCGAAAGGCCTCGATTTTGTCTTCGGTCTCGGTAAGGGCGCTGATGAAGATGACGGGGATGCCGCACAACGCCGCATCCGCCTTCAGCTGTTCACACACTTCGTACCCGTTGATCTCCGGCATGTTGATGTCCAGCAGAATGAGGTCCGGCGGGTGCGTGCGCGCGGCGTTCAGCACCATCTTGCCACTTTGCAGCGGGCGCACCTCGTACCCTCTTTCCTGAAGCATGTTTGACAGGAGTTTGAGATTCGCGGGCGTGTCATCCACCACCATGATGTTGGGCTTGGCCACGTTGTTCATTCCTTGCTGCTCCCATCCGCTTCCCCCAATATCTCGGCCAGAGTGTTGTACTCATACTGGTCGGACAAATCCCTCAACCGGCCGGCGAAATCCGGCGCGAAAGAAGCCACCTCGTCGAAAAGCGCGGCCAGATCTTCCATATGCCCAAGCGACACGGCTTCGCGCAGTCTCGCGACCAATTCCTTCGGCAGCGTCGCGACGGCCTGTAACATGGCCCGCGAGGAAATGGCCGAGTCGGCGCCAGTTTCAGCAGCTTCGGCGGCCGCGTATTCATACTCTGTTCCCAACAGGTCATGAATCACGCCGAACAACTGCTCCTCCTTGAAGGGCTTGGCCAGGAAACCATCCACTCCCGCGGCGAGAACTTCATTCTTCTTCTCTTCGAAAGCGCTCGCGGTAACCCCCACGATGAGCGTGTTGCCCCCATCCGGCATGGCCTTGATCCGGCGTGTTGCCTCGTAGCCGTCCATAACCGGCATGCGCATGTCCATGAGCATGAGCGCCGGCCTCCACTCGCTCAGCAGTGCCAGAGCTTCCTGTCCATCCGCTGCTTCCCTGACTTCAAATCCTACCGTGGCCAGCAGCTTCGCGAGAAGCTGGCGATTGTATTTCTTATCATCGACTATCGCGATTCGAGTCGGGGCCGTTCCCGGCTTCAGGCCAATAACACGTTGG
>DAOLNV010000085.1:5827-23619 GCA_035416745.1 Candidatus Hydrogenedentota bacterium
AGCAGGTTGATCAGCACCTGCCGCAGCTTGCCCTCGTCGGTTACGATATATCGGGGCATGTCAGCGGCGACGGACAGTGACAGTGACAGGCCCTTTGGCTCGGTCCGCACTCGGAGCATCGCCTGAAGATCCGAGAGCAGCGCATGCAAGTCGAAGGTGACGGGATTGAGCGTGGCGCGGCCGGCCTCGATCTTGGACATCTCCAGAATGTCGTTGATCAGGGCCAGCAAATGTTCGCCGCTGCGATTGATGATGTCTAAATGTTCCCGCTGCTGGGCGGTGAGGTCCGAATCACGCAACATCAGTTGCGAGAAGCCCAGAATCGCGTTCAAAGGCGTCCGAATCTCGTGCGACATGTTCGCCAGGAATCCGCCCTTGGCGCGGCTGGCCGCCTCGGCAGCTTCCTTTGCCCGGCTGAGATTCCGTTCCATCTCCTTGCGCTCGCTGATATCTCGAAAATACCACACCCTTCCGTAATAGCGGCCATCAGCGCCCAGCATCGGGCCGGAATACCGGTCAAACGTCCTACCGTCCACCAAGGCGATTTCGTCCCGGCTGGTCTCCTGCCGGTGTTCATAGAGGTATTTCACCTTGTTAATGAACTGCTGAGGCTCCACCAGCTTGGACAATACGGACTCCAATGCGCGCTCGTCTGATCGCGACTCGATTACGTCGGAAGGGATGCCCCACATCTCGACAAAACGCCGGTTGAAGGAAAGGATCTTGCCGTTTTCATCCACCACAAGGATGCCGTCGATCGTGACTTCCTGTTGCGTCGAAAGCAGCACGTTTCGCAGCTTGAGTTCCTCTTCCGCTTTCTTGCGTTCGGTGATATCACGGATGGACTCCAGCGCGCCCACCATGTGGCCTTGGGAATCCCGCAGGGCCGTCGCGGACAACCAGAAGTATCGCCCGCTGCCCATGTGGGGGGCAAAGGCTTCGGCGGTTTGCGTGTCTCCAACCACTTTCCGCCCGTCGTATTCGGTCGGGGTGACCAGATTCGAGTCCACAATCTGATCCACCAACAAGGGGCGCCGGTCTCCGTGGTAGGGCAAGGAGTATTCGTAGTTGCCTTTGCCGAGCATATCCTCACGCTTGACGCCGGTCTGCTCTTCAATAGCCCGATTCCAGGCGATGACGCGATGCTGGGAATCGATGACAAAAGTGGGATCCGGAAGCGAATTGATGATGTCGGCCATGCGCTGCTCGGACTCGCGCAACGCCGTCTCCATGCGTTTGCGCTCCGTCATATCCCGAATGGTGGCCTGCCACACCATCCTTCCTTCATATTCGAACGCGGACAGAAGGACTTCGGCGGGAAACAGCTCGCCGTTGGCGCGCCGGTGCGTCCATGCGAAAGTGCGGTGACCCGTCTCGATGGCCGACTGGATAACGGCGGCACGCAGGGCTCGGGTTTCCTGGCCGTCGGCTTGGAATTCGGGCGAGAGCGCGGCCGGATAGGCGCGGGCGAAATCTTCTTTGGTTGCGTACCCGAACATTTCCAAGGTGCGGCGGTTGCAGTCTATCACCCCCTCCTTCGACAGCAGCCAGACCGCGTCCCACGTTCCTTCGTAAACGGCCTCGAGCCGGCGTTCGTGAGCCACCAGGGTTTCCTGGGCCCGCCTTCGCTCGCGGACCTCCTCCTGGAGTTCCGCATTGGCGGCAGACAGTTCATCGGTCCGCATGGCCACGCGCTGTTCGAGGGTGGCCGCAAGGTTCTCAAGCGATATCGCGATGGCGCCAAATTCGCGCGCGAACATAAACGTGGTAAAGATCATGAAGGCGCAGAAGCCGTACCACGCGGCGTACTCGGTCAAGGGGCCCATCCTGAATACCCCGAGATCGTCCAAGGCGCCCAGGACCAGCCCAATCAGGAAACAGACCAGCGCGGTCCATAGCATCCAGTCGCGCTTGCGGCGCGGAGATACAAACATCACAAACTGACGAAAGTACTCGAAAGCGATGATCCAAACGAAAAACATCGTTCTGTATCCGGTCAGCCATTCAAAGGGCAACGCGGCCGCGCCCAGAATCGCGAATCCGGCCAGAGAGCCAGGGGAAACGGCGTTCCGTCCTATGATCTGGAGCAGGGCAAGCCCGAGAACGGCCGTAGTGGTCGCAAGGACGCCGTACAAATGCAAGAACGTGGCGTGGAACGCCGGGGATTTCGATAGCTCGCTCGCATGAAGTGCAACAATGGCCGCAAGGGCCGACGCGAGGCCAAGGCAGTAAAACAGATTCTCTTTTCGCTTGGGGTAACTCGCATACAGGGCCGCGTTCAGTACGGCAAACAGGGCGCAAATGGTCGCTATGATCATGCGGTGAAGGCCGTACGAAGCCGCGGCAGTGACGCCGTCCCCATTCGGCAGTGGAGCCTCCTCCGAAGCTTCGGCCGTCCATGACGCCATGAATAGCAGACATAGCGCCAGGATGCATGCCGCCCTGGCCCGGCGTGTCAGGACCTTCCGGGGCGTTACCCGGTTGGCGCCGTGGGATACGAAGAGGCAGGGATGCCGGGTTTTTGCAGCAGACCCGACTGCAGCGCGACGCGCCCGCCAGCAAGACACCAGACCGGGTAGAACTCCCCATCCCACCATTGCTACACCCCTCGAAACACCTTTTCCCAGGTGTTCAAGCCCATGCAATGCGTCTCACGTTTCGGGAGCAGTTTTCCAATTCATCTTGCTACTGTGAACAATGGTGCACAAACCGGCGGATGCAATCAAGGCAGCCGCGCCGGCAGGCGATAGCACCGGTATGAGCGCCGGGCCTCGCGCCGCCCTTTCCTTAGGGGCGGCATACTCCGAAATCCCCAACCGGCCAATGCTCCCGCCATCTGCAACTGTCGCCTGCCCCATAACGCCGGTGTCGGCAGACCGAGAGTCAGCCCGCAACGCTGCACGGCGCACAGGACAGTTTTACGTCCCTCTGCCTCCGATAAGTCTGCGTCTATTCGAGTGCGATGACGCCCGCTGCATAGATCTTCAGCCGATCGAGGGTGAGAGTGACCCTGTCGTCTGTCTGCGACCAGCCCGCTATACCGGCCTGTTCCGTAGGACTCAACGCTTCGATCGCCGCGACCGTCCTCGCTGGCGGCAGCGGAACGCTGATCTGGAGGCGATGCACAGCCGCAGGACGCCCTGCCTTTGTGGCGCCTGAATTCCCAGGGCCTCGGGCCCCGCGCGTAGCGGGGACTATTGGAACCCCGTAGTTCACGGCATGTACCACAAGCCGCTCCGGACGTCCCGGCTTCGCCGGAAGATGGTAGGCGTGAATATAAACGCGCGGGCCGGTCGTGGGCGGGCACCAGCGCAACGGTACGCCCATCGCCTGTTCCAGACGCCCTATGAAGTCTTGCCCCATGTCGGCGCCGCGCGCCGATTCCTCCCGGCGGGCCTGGTTCAGGGTTTCTTGCGCACGCGGGAAATCGTTCGCCCGTTCCTCCATCAATCTCCAAAACTCCGAGCTGCGCTCCGGGACCATGCACGCGGCCAGCCGAAGCACCCGTCCTTTCCCATAGGAGGCGGGTTCCGGGGCCGCAACGGGGCAGACATGTGCGAGCGGGTCCGGCGAGCGCGGCTGGGCGTACAAATCCGACGTGCCGAACGGTTCGATGATGACAAGATGTCCACCCATCCGGGCGTAATTTATCAATTGGTCAATCTGCGTGGTATCCAGGTAACGCAGGCAGGGCGCCATGACGGCGTCGTACCGCGGCAACGTGTACAGCCCTTCTTGCGTTATCAGATCAAAGGGAACCTGGGTTTCTGAAAGAATATTCACCAGCCGATGTACCATGGACAAGTGCTCGGGGCTTTCATAGAAGATCTGGTCATTCCAGAACAGCACCCCCATGCGCGCCCACGACGTGCCTCCGTCCCATAGGTCTGCGTGGCCGGCAAAGAAACCACTCCACCGGTGCCGCGATTCCGGGGCAGCCAGCGCTGGCTGGATAAACGCTCCGCCGCCTCCCGCGGCGACTTCCGCCTCGGCCAGGTCGGCCGCCCGGTCGTCGGCTACCCGGTACAGCAGCGTGCCCGCCCGTGTGCCGGCGGCCGCAGCCCATCGGAAGGCGAAAATGTTCGAGAGGATGACGCCGCTTTCGAGGGAGCCGGGTTGCTGCATCTCCTCGAACATCTGGAGATCCGTCACTCGCGCCCAGCGCACGAGGTCGATCCCGTCCACTCTTCGCTTGTTCAGTCCGTCCACCGTGGCCATCGAACCGAGATTGGAGACGGTGCAAAAAGCGTCGTGCCGCCCCTGAGATGCGAGGACCGTACCGCCGTCATTTTTCAGGCGGGCGAGCAGTCTGGCCATGCTGTCGCACCAGAACCGTTGCGTTTCCACCCACAGCAACAGGTCCTTGGGGGTGCCGCAGCACCGGCGCCGGATATCGTCGGAACCGAACCGGCTCTTCAGCACAGCCTTCAGCTCCGGACTGTCCAGGTATTGCCGGAAGTACCACCGCAGGGCCGTCTGCGTCAGCTCGCCCTTGAACTCGCTGGCAACTTCCGTGGCGTGTTCGGCCTCGAACCGCTTTCGCAGATAGGACGCGATGTCATTGGGAGGGGGCAACTCGCCAAAAGAGCCTTGCATGTAACATCGCAACAACCGCCAGTCGTCCGCCAACTTCACTTTACTGAGGTCAATGGTCCCCAGGAAGTCCGACACCTCGTCCTTCGTGGTGCGCTGTCTGATGTAAGCCTGGAACCCCGGAAGGATGGCGGCCTCGAAGTCTCGGTAGATGGTGGAGAGGTTCAACAGCCGGAAATCATCGGTACCGAAGAAGCGCCGGAGACCCGTTCGCCCGTACTTGCCCAAGAGGTAGATGTCGAACAACTCCTGACAGTGCGGACAGTAGCAGTACTCCGTATTCACGTCACAGAACATGCCATCGTAGCCTGCGCCGGCCAGCTGCCGCACGACGAGGTCCAGGTACTCGCACCACGGAGGCTGGTTGACACAGGGATTGTAGTGAAAGACGTTCGGGGGTGCGCCTCCCAACGGCTCCGGTCCCCGTTGTTGAGACCATAGAGTCGGGTCGGCCTCGGGTCTTGGACCCAGACCAAATTCCCGGTAGTCGTCCCACCGGTCGTAGAAGCGGAAGAAACCAGTTCGTTCCTCCGCATTGCCAAAGAACGCCATCGTATACACGTAGGGAATGAGGCGCGCCACCCCGGCTTCCCGCATGCGTTGGATGATGGTATGGATTCGTTCGACTTCCAGCGGGAGGCGGTCCGGCGGAAGGATATCGTTTGTGTAGAGTTCGTGGCCGTATGCAGGTCCCAGGGCCCCTTTGAATGGAATATGGTAGCCCAGATGGAACAGGTCCGGCGGGCTCTTCTTCAGCTCTTCGAGAAAAGACCCCGTCTCCGGATGGGGCAGATACGAGATGCAATACGTGAAAGGTACGGAAGTCTCAGCCGGCACCGTGATGCCGCCCGCGCTTGGGGGCGTTTCGGGCGCCGCCATCCCCGGCAAGCCGCCGATGAAGACGGCGGCAGCAAGTGACCATCGCATCGGCACGGACCCTCCCGTCAGCAGGCCGCCAACGCGGTCAGAACCATGTCCCTCCGAGGTATCGGACTCGTACCCCCGCTCGCTCCTGAGCCGGCACGACGCCCTTAACGGCGTGGCGATGCCTGCCGGTTCGCTCTGTCGGCCGCCGCGCGACGGGCCAAAAGCTCCCGCACGACGCCGTTAGTATTCTGGGGAGTCACGCCGATGGGCGCGCAATAAACCTCGGGTTCGAAGCGGTGTCGTAAACTCTCGAAGCCGTGCGCGTCAGTAGACACGGTGAATTGGACGCCCGCAGCGGCAAGCGGCTTGATATCGGCAATCAGCGCTGCCCGCATCGCCGGATTCTCCATGCAGCGCGCCTGGCCTTGCGAGATCTCGATATAGACGGGCTTTCCCCGCAGCAATAGCGCCAGTTCATCTTGTTCGCCCGGGCCGAAGAAGCGGTAGTCCTCGGCGGTGAGGCTCGCGGGGTCCTTCCCTGCCTTCCGCGCGTCCTTCTGAACGCGCGAGATGCCGGCCGTGAAAGGGTGAAACACGATCATCGGCACGGGGAATTCCTCTTGGACCTGCAGGATTTGCCGCACCCGCTTCAGAAGCATCTCGCCGGAGGGGGGAGGGTCGCCATTGGACGAAATGTGCCAGCCGATGACCTCGGCAAGACGCATGGCGTCCGGGTCAAGACCTTCGTCCAATTCGCCTTCCCAGATCTCCCAGCCGCGGAACACGGTGACGTCTTTCCGCTTCCGCAGAAGGGCCAAATCGTCCATCAAGACCTGCTTCCCGGCAGCCCCCATGGGATACCATTTGGGAAACTTGTTCTCCGCCAGCCACGCCTCATACTCCTCCGCCGACATGTCGTACAGTTCGCGGTGGTCGAGCGCAATCACGACTTTGCGGCCGTCGGCCACGGCGGCATCGATCCATTGGTCCAAAGGTGCAGTACGCTCGAGTCCGGCATGGAGATGCATATCCATCTCCCGGAGCGCGAACAAAGGCGGCGAAAGGTTCGGCGCCTGCGGCTGCATCGGGTGTGGCTCGAGCTGTTTGCTGACGCCGGCACAGCCCGCGGTAAAGATAAGGAATAGAGTTGTCGAGAGCACAAGACACGTCGAGAGGAACTTTCCAGGACGGTACATACCCGCATCCTCAATCAAACATACGGCCGCTTGCGCCATACGCGGGCACGGGATTCCGTGCAGTTGGCCAGCAATGCCAGTCAGTATTCTAGACCATCCGGATTCCTCAGCGCACCTCGTAGCTCGGAAAGGCGGGCGGGAACCGCCAGGGCGAGATACTCTTACCCATTGACTGGCAAAGACTTATGCGGCATGCGATTCAAGGGATTTGATGAGATTCGCGATGGATATGCCCGGGTGCCCGGATTGCCGAAGCCATCGCCGGCACGCTTCCATTTTAACCTCGTCAGCAGAGGCAAGCCTGGGCGAGGTTCCGTCCCCCGCTGCCCGGGGATGTGAGAAGGGCACTTCACTTTTCTCCATCATCCCGTGTGGCGGCGCGGGAGATCAGAGCCGCGATTGGACGCAGTTGTCCAGATATCCCCGGCCGTGAGCAAAGAATCAAAAAGAAATGCACTACAAAGGCCCTGATTTTGGTAATCTAGACAAGGCGCAATCTTATATGGGGACCCAAGTTCGAATCCGGCCGCCACGATCGAGGGCCGACCTGTGTGCGGCGGAAGAGAGGGGCTGGCATGAACGAAGAACGCGAGAAGACCCAACCCGCGGCCACACTGACCGAGCGTATCATGTCGGTGGATGCCCTCCGCGGGTTTGACATGTTCTGGATCGTCGGCACCGATGAATTGTTCCGCGCGCTCGGCAAGCTCAGTGACTCGCCTGTTGCAAGCTTCTTTGCGCATCAGCTGCATCATGTGCCGTGGGAGGGGTTCGTCTTTTACGATTTGATCTTCCCGCTGTTCGTCTTTCTGGTTGGAATGGGCATCGTGTTCAGCATGGGCAAGTTAATCGAGCGGGAAGGCATGTGGGGCGCGCACATTCGGATCTTCCGCCGCTTCATGCTTCTGTTCCTGCTAGGCGCGTTCCGTGACATGGGCATTGCGAACATGGCACACGAGAGCCCTTTCAGCGGCGTGCTGCAGCGCATCGCCTGGTGCTATCTGTTCACTTCCCTTCTGTATGTTCATGTGAAGCGGAAGGGGCTGGTCATCGCACTGGTCGTCATACTGGCCGGATATTGGGCGTTGTTGACGTTTGTCCCCGCCCCTGGCAGGGAGGAACCGACCTTCGCCAGGAAAGAGAACATCGTCAACTGGTTCGACTACAAGTTCTTGCCGTTTCAAGAGCAGGGGCGGACCTGGGACCCGGAAGGCTTGCTGAGCACCATTCCCGCCGTTGGCTCCTGTATCCTGGGAGTGTTTGCGGGTCTGCTGATAGCAAGTAAAGAGACGCCCCAGGACACAAAAGTGCGTTACTTGCTGGCCTCAGGCGTGGTTCTGACCGTCGCGGGCTACCTTTGGGGTCTGCAGCTTCCCGTAATCAAATCGCTGTGGACCTCCTCCTACGTTCTTGTTGCCGGAGGGTACAGCGCTCTTCTTTTGGGGTTCTTCTACCTCGTGGTCGACGTCTGGAAGTACCGAACGTGGGCGGAGCCGTTCATCTGGATTGGCGCCAATCCCCTCATCATCTACATGGCGACCGAATTTGTCCGCTTCGACAGCATGGGCGAACGGGTCGTGGGAGGGCCGGTTGCCGCCCTGTTCGGCAAATACGGGGAGTTGCTGGTTGTCGCGGCCGGTATTCTCTTTGTGATCTTGTTCGCACGTTTTCTGTACAAGCGGAAGATGTTCCTGCGCGTATAGAGGCCGGCCTCAAATCTGTGGGCGCAAGAGTACTGGCTGCGTCACCCAATCATGATGTCAGAACCAGTCGACCGGAGCTGTTCGTCAAACGCGAACCATCACCGTTGCGCCTGTCTGACGAGAATAAAAATGGCTCAGGGATGACTTTGCGGTAGTATGATTTGCTGAACACCTCGCATCCTGACGTTGCGGGAGGAAATGCCACAAGCATGGACGAAGACTTTGCCATTCAAACGTCCGAGCTCACCAAGTACTACGGAGAACATGCAGCCGTAGCAGGACTCGACCTGTCGGTAGCCTCCGGATGCGCGTTTGGCCTGCTGGGACCTAACGGGGCCGGGAAAAGCACGACGATCCAAATGCTGCTCGGCCTGACATCTCCCACATCGGGACGCGCGACCGTTTTGGGGAAAGACGTGGCGCGAGAGGCCCGCTCGATACGCGCCGAGGCCGGCTACGTGCCGGAACGCCACTATATCTACGCCTGGATGACCGTCGGCGAGGTCATTCGGTTCACGAGAGCGTTCTATGCGACGTGGAACGACGCCCTGTGCGATAGACTGTTGAACAGGTATGACCTGGATACCGGAAAGAAGGTCAAACACCTTTCCCACGGCATGGTGACGAAGCTGGCGTTGCTTCTCGCGCTGGCACACGAACCTCGCATTCTGATCCTTGACGAGCCCACCTCCGGATTAGACCCTTTGATCCGCGAGGAATTCAATGAGAGCATACTCGAACGTATGAAAGAGGACGGGCGAACCGTCCTGTTCTCGAGCCACATCCTCAGCGATGTCGACAAAGTGGCGGACACCATAGGCATCCTCAGCCAGGGGCGGCTGCTGATTACGAGTCCGCGTGCCGAACTCGTCAGACTGACGAAACGCATTGAAGTGACGTTGACGGAGACGCACGGGTCGCCGGTCCCGCCCGCGGGAACGGTTTGGCAATGCCTCCGCGGCAACAACTGGTCGTTGACCGTGCACGGCTTCTCCGACAGCACGATGGAGGAACTTCACGCCAAGAATACGGCCGTACAGAGCCGCGTGCTCGACATGGGCTTGGAGGAGATCTTCAAGGATTTTGTCCGGGGAAACGAGCAACCATGATCCCGTGGCTCATCTGGAAGGATTTGCGCCTGACGGCCCCGGTGCTTCTTGCGGCCGCAATCCTCGGTATAGCTCCCGTATTGTGCATGCTTGCGCTTGCATACACCATGGCGCCGGGTGCGTTCCCGTGGGCCGAGGCGATCCTCGCTGGGGCCCATTTCAGCCAATGGCTCCTGCTGCTGACAGGGGCGCTCCTGGGTGGAAACGCCTTTGCCTCCGAACAAGAAGACGGGTCCTTTCGTTTCCTCATGTCGTTGCCCGCGCGGCCCCAGGACGTCTTGTTCAGCAAAGCGATTGTGACGTTGATTGTTTTCGAGAGCCTATGGATCGCGAACGCGGGCGTTGTGCACGCGATTGTGCCCTTTGGCATGGTGGGCTATCGCGAGAAACTCGTCGGCGCAGCAAGTATGCCCGCAATCGCCTCACTTTCGCTGATGGCATTGGGACTCTCGTGGTTCTGGTCCGCGGTTATGGCCCGGCCCGTCGCGGCGGCCTTGAGCGGACTGCTTTCCTGTGGGCTTCTCTTGCTCGTCTTCCGTGTTTGCGCCGGAGTTTTCATTGCGAATGACAGTACCGCATACGCTGGAGGCTTTCCGCCAATTGCCGCGCTGCTGGGAATTGCCGGCTTCATCCTGGGCAGCGGCTTGTTCCTTCTTCGAGACGGTATGCCGTTTGTCCCCGCGCCGAAGTCATTTGCCCGCTCCGCAACCCGCTGGCGGGAACGGCCTGCCGCCCCAAGCAGCACCGGCTCGCGGCGCCGGGCAGACGCCTTTCATGCGTTGGCGTGGAAGGACTGGCATCTGATGAGGCCGCCGTTCGTGGCAGGCACGGCACTTGTCGTGATGCCTTATGTGTTCGCAGGCTGTTCGGTTCTGTCTGCAAGCGAACCTGCAAAGACATTTGCGCTGGCGAGCACACAGAGTCTCTGGCTGTGTTGCCCGGTCTTCGCTATCTGGGGAGGCTATCTCATCGCGGTTGAGCGAAGAACCCAGACGGACCGCTTTCTCGACGCTCTGCCTATAACACGAGCCCGGGCTGCTGCGAGCAAACTGATTGCGGCGGCGGCCCCGGCCGTGACGATTCTTGGCGTCAACGCAGGCTTGTCCGTGCTTCTTCATAGCGCAGCGTTCCTCCCGGCTCCGCTCGGTGAGCCCGGCAGCTTCTCTGAGATGACATGGTCTCTGCTCTTATGGCAGGAAGCGTCGCTCTTGTTCGCCCTGCCGGCTGTTGGCGCCCCATTGATTTGCTTCGGGGCTGCCTGGCTTGCGTCGGCTCGACTGGCCAAGCCTTTCCTCGGGCTCGCGGTCGGGGCGGCATCCGCGGGCGCGTCGCTGGCGGTCTGGTTGGCTTTCTCCACGATTGTGCAAGAGCGATTGGGGCCGTTTCCCGCCGCGCTGGCTTTCACCGCGGCCGCAGGCCTCATGGCGATAGCGGGCATCGCGTGTGGTTTCAGGCGCCTGACCGCACGAGAGCCGGTCTGAGGCCATGCGCCGGAACGGCGGGAGACAGGCGCAAAAGCGCGTAGAGGAGGTATCAGCGTGAAGCTGCTGCAAGGGCGGGCGGTCTGGGTGGCTGCCGCGATTCTCCTGGGTGTAGTGGCGATGATACTCTTGGCCATAGAGCCCGTAAATGAAGGCCCTGCCGGGGGCCTCAACACGGCGTATTATCCGGAACCCGTGGCGAAATCCGGCTACACCTTGACCAAGGACCGTATCGGCGACCGCGGAATATGGGCCTATGTCCTGTCCGCCGACCCACCCCCTACCCAGCGAAGACCCGCGGTGATTCTGATCCACGGCGGAGGCATGCCGGATGTGATCGCCACCGCGAAACCACAATACAAAGGAGAATGGTTCATCCCACTGTTCGATTACATTCCCTACAGGCTCGCACAATCGGGCATGCTCGTCGTTGCGATTGATGCGTGGTGGGCGGGGGACCGGTACGAACCGGCTCGTGCCGAACTTGCCCAGAGGGACCCGATAGCCGCCTTGATTCATGGTTATGCCGAGACCGCACGCGATGTATCTCAGGTGATCGACCACCTGGCTGGCCGCGAAGACGTCGACCCCGCGAACATCGGAGTAGCCGGCAAGTCCGGCGGCGGGATCATCTCGCTCATGGCGGCCTGCCGGGACGACCGGCTCGAGGCGGTTGTGGCCTGGAAGGCTGGCCCCGATTTCGTCAAACTGACACACTTGCGGGGAGACGGAGTGTTGATGAACAAGGCGCTGAGTGAAAACCCCGGGCTCAGGGAGGAAATTCAACAAGAGGACCCTATCTACTCGTACCAGAACATCCCGCCCAAAGCTCTCGCGCTGATCGGAAACTTCGATGATCCGAGCATGCCCCGGCAGGTAGTCCAGGAACTGTACGAGAAGCTTCGCCCCCTGTACGCCGCCAATCCCGAGAGGCTGATGATCAAGCTTTTTGAGACGCCGCGGCCCACGCATGACCTGCAACGCGCCGCCTTCGAGCTCGGATGCGATTGGCTGGAGAAATCCCTTTGCGCCAGGCGCCCCTAGAACGCCGGCCAACCGGCCGGAGCACTATCCACAGCGGCGCGTGCTTGTTTGGCGCGGTCCTTGTTTCATGGTATTGTCGTTCCATTCCTCAGGAGGCTGACAATGTCTGACGCGTGTGTTGCTCTGATGGGGGCTGTTTTCTGTCTGGTTGCCTCTGCGGAGCCAGGCCCCGGCAGCGCGCCGGAAAATGGCGTGGAAGATAGAGCGCCGGTGTTTCATATCCGCGAACGTACCGTGGAGCCGCTGCTATGGGCGGACAAGCCGTGGGAAGATTATTGTGTCAACGGCGGGACCGTGCTTCGCGAGGGCGAGCGCTGGCGCATGTGGTACGGCGCGTATGACCGCAACTATAAGCGCGACGATGACGCATATCTGTGTTACGCGGAGTCTCCGGACGGGGTTCATTGGACCAAGCCCGTTCTCGGGCTCGTGGAATACGGGGGCAACAAAAACAACAACATACTCTTGTCAGGTCCGCAGGCAGGCGGGTTTGCGTTCTCGTACGTCTTCGTGGACGAAGGGAAGAGCGCCGCTGAGAAGTACAAGATGATTTGGCAGCGCTTCCACGAAGGGGAACAGGCCTGGCAGGTGTTCGGGGCAACATCGGCCGACGGCATGCAGTGGGCGCTGATTCCGAAGCCGCTCAGCCCCAGGAATTCTGACACTACGACGACGTGCATTCCGGACGGCGGCGCCTACCGCCTGTACACGCGGATATGGCGGGGGGGATGGGGCGGCGTGCGTGTTGTCGGGTACACCGAGTCGGACCATTTTGGGGATTTCCCCGATCCGGTTGAGATACTCAGTCACGATGAACGTGACCCGGAAGGCATGCAGTTCTATTCGAACGCGGCCACGAAGCTCGGCGACCGGTTCTACGTGATGTTTCCGGCAGCGTTCTACACCAGGAATCAGACCGTACGGAGCCACCTGGCGTGGAGCGCCGACGGCGTCCATTTCACCCGCTACGGACGTGAGCCGGTGGTGGACCTCGGCACGAAATTCGACACCAAAGGCGTGTACGTTGGCCCCGGCGCGGTGCCGGGCGACGCGCCAAACACGTGGTGGTTCTATTACCTCGGCACCAACACCGAGCACGACGCAAATCCGGCCGACATCCATTCGGAGAACGGGGTCGGCCGTTTCCTGCTCGCCGTAGAGTAGGTCCTCATCGAAAATGAGACACGCTGTGGGCGGTCCCGGGCGCACCACCTCTGTAACTCGGAGAGATGACTGGACCGCTCGGTTTCCGAACCATTCCGATAGCGGAGCGCTATTCGGCGCCGCCGGGAACCTGCATGGCAGCATCTTCCCCGGTGGATGAGGCGGGGGAACCGTTCTTGTTCGTCTTGGGTTTGCGCGTGAAAAAACCGTAGAGGATGGGTACCACGTAGACCGTGAATATGCCCGAGATGAGAATGCCGCCGGCCGAGGCCAGGCCGACGTCGTTGCGGGGTTCGGCGCCGATCCCGCGTCCGAAAGCCAGGGGCAGCATGCCGAGCACGGCGGCAAGGGTGATCATGATTATGGGCCGCAACTCCTCGCGGGCGGCGCTGATCATGGCCTGGTGCCGGTGAACGCCTTCGCTGACGTGCGCGTTGAACTGGTCCATGATGAGGATGGCATTGTTCACGACAATGCCGATCAGCATAACGATTCCCATCATGGTGAAAATGCCCATGCTGTACCCGCCGCAGTACAGGGAATACAATACGCCGATCAGGCCGAGGGGCAACGTAACGAGGATGAGCACCGGCTGCTTGAAGGATTCCAGGAGAGCCGCCAGCATGAGAATCACCAGCAGGCTCGCGATGAGCCCTGCCTCGTGGAGCGCGTCCATGCCTTCGGACATCACCTCGTAGATTCCGGCAAACCTGAGGGCGTAACCCGGTGGCAAGCCGGTCTGCTTAATGAATTCGGCCTCCAGTCTTGCGGTCGCTGTTCCCAGAGGCAACGTGGGAGCGAGGTTGCCAAAAAACTTGGATACGCGCTGTTTGTCCACGCGGGTGATCTGTACGGGAGCAAGAGACTCCTCGACGACACCAAGGGTTTCCAGGGCCATGGGCCGTCCGGGTGCGGCGGGGAAAAGGAAGTCGCGCACCTGGTCTTTCCCTTCTTCTTCGGCGAACTTGACGACGATGTCGTAGTTTCGCGCCTCGCGCTTGAAGGTGCCCGCCGTGATACCTTCGATGTTTCCTCGCAAAGCGGTGCCGAGCGAGGTAGGCGCAAAACCCAGGTCGGCCAGAACGGCCCGGTTTGGCTTGACACGCAACTCAGGTTTTCCGTGGCGGGTCGTGGTGTCGGGGTCGCGAAATCCGGGGATGTTCTGCGCCGCAGTCTGCGCCTCAAGCGCAAGCCGGTCCAGCGTGGCCAAATCCGGACCCGAGATCTCGAATTCCACGTCCGATTCCTGGCCGCCGGTGATATTGGCAACGGACAACGTCGCGATAACGCCGGGGTAATTCTGTACTCGTTCACGAATCAGGTTCAGGATGTCATCCATGGTTTCCGGGCGCTCGGTGCGTTCGTTGAAACGAAGCAGTATTTGGGCGAGGTGAACTCCCTCGGAGGTCTGCCCCATCATGCTCTGGACCTTGCCGATGGTGGTCAGCATGTGGCGCAGGTGCGGCAGGGAGCGAAGACGTTCCTCAATAACGAGGACTTCTTCGGTGGTGCGGGCGAGGTCGTAACTGGTCGGGAATTCCAGCTTCACGAATGCCTCGCCCCGGTCGGGTTCCCTGATCATGGACGAGCCGAGATTCTTGCCGATGAACAGGCTGTGTGCGAAGATGGCCACAATTGCGGCCATGAAAAGCAAGCCGGCGACGCGGTTGCGCTCAAAGAACTGCAGTTGCCTCTTGTACAGGTCCGCCACGAAGTCGAACCCGCGGTCCCAGAGCCTTCCCAGGACGGTCAGCGGCGAGCGGCTGGTTTTCTTCGTGGATCTCAAGATTAAGCCGGCCAGCATGGGCGTCAGCGTAAACGACATGAAGAGGGACACAGCGGTAACGATGACCATGGTCATGGCGAAGGGCCCGACGAACAACCCCACCATGCCCGGCATCATGGCCAGGGGGAAGAGGACGACGATATTCGTGCCAGCGCTTGCGAGTACCGGAATGAAAGATTCCCCGGCGCCGGCCCTCGCGGCTTCCCCGGGCGAAAGGCCCGTTTCGAGGTGTCTCACGATGACTTCCAGCACCACAATGGAGTTGGTCACCAGGATGCCCACCGACATGCCGAGTGAAATCAGCGTGAGCACGTTAATGGTGTACCCGGCCATATGCATGAAGAAGAGGCCGATGACAATTGTCAGCGGCATGGTGATGACTATGATAAGGGTCGTGCGGAAATTGTGCAGGAAAAGAAAAAGGATCAGGCCGGTCAGCAATATGCCCTGGCCCACGTTAGCCCACGCATCCTTGACCATGGCGCGGGTGAACGTGCCGTCGTCGGTAACCCACACCAGTTCCGTGCCCCCGGGCAGTTCATTCCCCATTCGGTCCAAGGCGCCGCGAACGGCGTCGATGACTTTGACGGCATTGGCTTCCGACCGTTTGATGATTCGGATGGCGACAGCCTGGCGCCCGTCCACGTGAGCGATCTGGCGCAATTCCCCGGTGCCCATGCTGACCTCGGCCACATCCTTGATATAGGTGCGCTGGCCGTCCTTGCCGGCTACTTCTATGTCGCCGATGGCGGCGAGTTCTTTGTAATCGGCGTCAAACTTGACGGAATACTCCGTGCCGTGCGAGCGGATGCGCCCGGACGGGATGGTACGCACCCCCTCCTGGATCGCCCGGACCAGGTTAAGTGAGGTCAGGCCGCGCGCGGCCAGCTTATTGCGGTCCGCCAGGATATGGACCTCGCGTTCCGCGCCGCCTTCCAGCTCTACGCTGGCCACGCCCGGCAGGACGGAGAGCCGGTCGCGCAGCTCATTGTCCGCGTAGTCGAAGAGCTCATCAATGGACCTGTTTCCGGTCAGAGCTATGGTGAGGACGGCCTTGGCGTTGATGTCGTACTTGACCACCTTGGGGTCTTCCACGCCCTGGGGAAAATCGTTCCGGATGAGGTCGAGCTTCTCGCGCACGTCCGTGGCCGCGATGTCCTGGTTGACGTACAACTCGAACTCGAGGAGGGTCTGGCACATATTCTCGACGCAGGTCGAGGTGACGTGTTTCAGCCCGGATATGGAAGTGACTTCATCCTCGATGCGCTTGGCGATGTCCGTCTCGATTTCCTCGGGGGTGGCGCCGGGGTAGACCGTGACAATGGTGATATAGGGGAGGTCTATCTTCGGCATGAGTTCGAGACCCATTTTGCGGTAGGCGTTGAACCCGAGCAGAGTCAGCCCGATGAACAGGCAGCTCATAGCCACCGGACGGCGGATCGAGAAACCGGAGAGCGACATCTACTTCTCCTCTCCGACCACGTCCACGGGAGAGCCGTCGTTCACAAGGTTGTAGCCTTTGACAATGATGGGTGTGCCCGCAGCCAGGACTCCGTCGAGCACTTCGGTCCAGCCGTCCGTGGCAAGCCCGGCGTGGATTTCGACCGCCTTGGCCTTGTCACCGTCGAGGACAAAGACCATCGATTTGCCTTCCCGCATCTGGATGACATCCTGCGGGACGCCCGGCCCCGTACGTGTTTCGAGCACGGCATCGACCTGCGCGATCGCGCCGGGCGCCACCCCTTCGGGCGGCGTTTCTACCAGGCATTTGACCTCGAAGGTGCGCAACTGCTCGCTGATTTCCGGGCTCTTGTACGCGATGGGCAGCATTCCCACGTCGATGCCGCTGACCGTTACGCGCAGGGTTGTTTCGCCGGTTTTCAGGCGCGGATAGTATTCTCCGGGCATAAAGGCCGATACTTCCAGCACGCTGGTATCCGCGACGCGGATGATGGGGGTTCCGGCCTCGCCATATTCGCCGACCTTCTTGCCGCGATAACTGATGAAGCCGCTGATCGGACTGAGAATCAGGGAGTCGTCGAGGCGCTTCTTAGCGACCTCCACCGCGGCGGCCGCTTTCTTTTCTTGTTCGCTGTACAGCCTCACGGCGGTCTTGGCGCGTTGCAGTTGCGCTTCCGAAACCGTGAAACCCGCCCGTACCTGGTCCAAGGCGTCGGCGGGAACCGCGTTCTGTTCAAACAGGCGTTCAATCCGATCGTGGTCCAGTTTGGCCTTGTCGTATTGGGCCTGAGCGGCGACCACCTGCGCTTCCCCGTCCAGGCGCGCACATTCCGCCACCGACAGGTCCTGCAGCGCCATTTCGTAGGCCTGGGTCACCACCTCTTTGTCTATCTGGAAGAGCGGGGTCTGGCCGGCTTCAACGCGGTCCCCTTCCTCGACAAACACGTCCGTGACCACGCCGTTCATGCGGGGCGCCACCATGGCGTACGACTTCGGCAACACGGTGCCCTGAACGGTGACCCGCTCTTCGAAGGTGCGTTCCTGCACGGCGGCCACCGCCACCGGGAAGCGCCGCTCCGTCCCTGCCTGCTGGGGAGCGGCGTTGTCCGAACGCTCGCATCCCGCCATGAGCGCCAGCGCCGACAAGGCAATCGCCAGTTGATTCCGTCTTATGATCAAACTCGCCAATTTCAGCAACCTTTCCCGCAATCCAGCTTGTGCAAAGCGCGTTGCGTGCCATAGCGGTCAACACTTGTTCCTGGCCACGCCGGAAAAAGAATGCCCTGATGCGGACAGAGGCTGTTCCTTGGTGTACATAGCAAATCCATACGAGCTCCTTCAGGAAACCGTGCCCGTCAACGGCAAACCAAGTGAGGTAAGGATAAGGT
>DAOLNV010000086.1 GCA_035416745.1 Candidatus Hydrogenedentota bacterium
GGACGCCGCAGAAAAGCGCTCAGGTGAAATGAAGAGGCACAGCACGTGTCCAAGTCAACAGAAAAGCGCCGGTCAAATCGCCGCGCAAGCACAGACGAAACCGGGGACAGCGCCATGCGATTCCCAGACTCCGGTTAGCCCGCCCTTCTTCCGCGCCAACGCCGCGAAACATGCGCCCGCCCTACGGCTTCCCCATCTTCCGCGCCAACGGCGCGGAACATACCAGCCCAGGCTGAAGGCCTGGGGAACGGGATTCCCTCGTATCCCCCGGGCTGAAGGCCCGAAACATCGTCATCCCTCAGTCGCTCAGCCTTGTCCGCTTTGACTATCATGACAATCTCCCTATTCCCCCGCGACGTCCATGGCAATCTCGGCCCATGCCGAGAGGCGTTCGGGTTCGTAGCGGACCGTGCTGATGTCCTTCAAGATGAACTCGAGGGCGCAGCCGTGTTTCTCGCAGGCCTTTCGGGTAGCCGTCAGGTGAGCGCGCACCAGCGCCGGGTCGAACGTGCTGTCGGCGAGCAGGGCCGGATTGGGTTTGCGCGAGTAAACAAAATCGCCGCCGATCTCGGCCGCGCCGCGCTCTTCATCGACCCACGGGCTCATCGAAACTTTGCGGACGTTGGGAATCATGCGCACTTCGTGCATCTTGCCATCGAGCGGGTCGCAGCACCCATAGTACACCAGCCCGAAACGCGCGCAGACAGGCGCGATATAGTCCACTTCGAACTCCCGAAACATCTGGGGGGAGACGGTCGAGAACATCTGCGCGAGACCGAACATCCAGAGGTCTTTGGTGCGCGGCCTTTCAGGATCGTAACCGGGCGCGGGCAGTTCGTCGGTATAGGCGCCGGTGCAGTGGATCAGGCTCTGTGGCTGGCACAGCAAGCCTTGCATTTCCAACTGGTCGAGCATGGACAGATACCCGTCTCTCATGCGGGCGGCGAGCCGGTGCATGTAGTCCGGCCGCTCGATCAAGGCAAACAGCGCGTTCTCGACGCCCATCCACGTGCTGATCGGGTCCCAGTACGAGAGATAGGGGTCAATACCCCAGGGCCGGACCTCGAGGAGCCCGACGAAGAGTTCGTGGGCAACGGCCAGACGGCGCGCGGTCTCGCCGGGATCGTGGGCGATCTCGGGCGTTTGGATCTTCTCCAAATCGTCCTCGGTTTGAAACTGGTTCATGTACCGGTGGCCCACCACGTCGTTGGCGGGGTCGGTAGCGACAGTATCTTCCCGCACGGTGACGCCGAATCCGGAATTGTGGACGGCCTTGGGCACCCGAATGAACGGTTCGACCACCATGTCGGCCCGGAAATGGTTCCATTGGTACAGGGTGCGGCGAAGGCCGGCTTCGTACCCGCGGCACTCCGGGTCCGTGCATCGCAGCGCCAATTCTTCGCTGTCGATTTCGTTCCAGGCGACTTGGTCAATCATCACCATGGGCCGTACCGGGTCGAGCGCATTCAATCTGCGCCAGAGGGCGCGCTTCTCCTCCTGCACCGGCAGCGCGGCGGCCTCGGCCACCCGTTTTGCCAGTTGGCGGATTATGTTCACATCTTCCTTGTTCAGCATGGCCGGTCCCACCGTTTTCCTCGCTTGCCGCATGCGTGCCGCGGATCATATGCGCCCTGACGAGCCTATCACGCAATCCCCCGGGTTCGCCAGCTCCTGCGGCGGGCATGGGCAGTTTGCAAACGGGCTGGCCGCGCCGTATCCTGACACCTCCTTAATGGTGTAACAACACGTATGGGGAAGCCGGTGCGCTGCGTTGTCTCGCAGCGCCGCGGCGCCGTGCGGATGGAGGAGATCGCCATGCCGAAGACCAATGGCAAGTACCGCTTTTCATTTGGCCCATGGAATATCGACGAAGGCGCCGACCCGTTCGGGCCGCAGGTGCGCCTCCCCATTGCCATGGCCAAGAAGTTCAGGGCCGCGAAGCAAATGGGGTTTCACGGCATCCAGTTTCACGATGACGATGTCGTGCCGAATCTCGACAGCAAATCCCATTCACAAATCATGAAGGAAGCGAAGGCGATCAAGCGCAGACTCGACGACGAAGGCCTCAAGGCCGAGTTCGTTGCGCCGCGCATGTGGTTCGCCCCGCAAACGATCGATGGCGCCTACACCAACAACAACCCCCGCGACCGCAAATACGCCATCGACCGGACCAAGGTCTGCATCGACATCAAGAACGCGCTCGATGCGTCGTGGGTGGTCATGTGGCTGGCGCGCGAAGGCACGTACATCCGCGAAGCGAAGAGCGCCCGCAAACAAGTGCTCCAAATCGTCGAGGCGTTCAACATTTTCCTCAATTACGATCCCAAACTGAAGATCCTCGTCGAACCCAAACCCAACGAGCCCATGGACAGCGCCATCATCTCGACCATCGGCCACGCCGTGGGACTCGGCTATATGACCTGCGACCCCGCGCGCATGGGCGTACTGGTCGAAACCGCTCACTCAATTCTCGCCGGACTCGACCCGTCAGACGACATGGGCTACGCGCTCGCCCACGACAAGCTGTGGAGCGTGCACCTTAACGACCAGGGCGGCCTCAAATTCGACCAAGACAAGTCGTTCGGCTCCTATAACCTCCGCCGTGCGTTCAACCAGGTGCGCGTGCTCGAAGAATACGGTTACGGCCGCAAAGGAGAATGGGTCGGCCTCGATGTCAAGACCATGCGCACCCAGAAGCAGAACGTGTCGATGAAACACCTTGCCAACAGCCTCAACACGTTCAAGATGCTGCTCGACAAGGTCGTCACCCTCGATCGCGAGCTCGAGGCACAGCTCATCAAGGCGCGCGACTACGAGGAACTAGACCGGTATATCCTCTGCCATCTCATGGGCGTGAGGTACTAGAAAACGCGACGCAGGACCATCGGGGCCGGCCCGCCTGGCTGCGCGGCAGACGCGGGCCGGCCTCGGATCATGCGATAGACTTTGCCCCTCTTCGCGCGGGTCGATTGCACACCCGCACGGCGTATGGCAGAATGGGCCTGTTTCTATTACCAGGAAAATCAAAGGGGATTCTCATGCCTGCCAAGAGACGCGCGCAAAAGAAGCCAGCCGTTGTCAATACCTCCATCAAACCCATCACGAACGAAACGGAACTCGATGAATTGCTGTCGACGCCCGCCCCCGGGCTGATCGATTTCATGGGCAAACTCAAGGGTGACCTGCTCGTTCTCGGGACGGGCGGCAAGGTCGGGCATACCATGGCCCGCATGGCAACGCGCGCCGTCAAGGCATCGGGCGTCAAGCGCAGGGTCATCGGCGTAGACACATTCCCCGCCGATGAGGTGCGGAAGAAACTCGACAAGCTCGGCGTCGAAACCCACAAGGCGGACCTCATGAAGCCGGGCGTGCTCGAGCAGTTGCCGGACGCCGAGAACGTGCTCTACATGGTCGGTCTCAAGTTCGGTTCGACCGGCACCGAGTGGAACACGTGGGCCATCAACACCTATCTCGCGGGACTGTGCGCGCAGCGCTACAAGAAATCGCGCATCGTGTCCTTTTCTTCCGGCAACATTTATCCGTTTCTGCCGGTAGGCAGCGGCGGCGCGACCGAGGAGACGCCCACGGCCCCGCTGGGCGAGTACGCCATGACCACGCTCGGGCGCGAACGCATGTTCGACTACGTCGCGAACCACGAGGGCGCCAAAGTGCTGCAATTCAGGCTCAACTACGCCGCCGAGCTGCGCTACGGCATTGTCCACGATGTCGCCACGAAGGTCTGGAACGGCGTGCCGGTCGACGTCTCGATGGGCCATGTGAACGTCGTATGGCAGGGGTACGTCTGCAACGTCGCTCTCCAGTGTTTCGGGTTGGCAGAGTCCCCCGCGCGCATCTTGAACGTCGCCGGACCCGAAACAGTCTCGATCCGCTGGATGGCCGGCCGGCTCGGGAAGCTCATGGGCAAGGAACCAAGAATTGTGGGCGAGGAATCGCCGAACGCGCTGCTGAACAACGCGGCGCCCTGCCACAAACTGTTCGGATATCCGCAGGTGAGTGTCGACAAGATGATCGAGTGGGTGGCGTACTGGGTGGCGAGCGGCGGAGCAAGCCTCGGCAAACCGACCCATTACGAAACCCGCGATGGGAAGTTCTGACATGGCCAATCCAATGCCGTCCCAAGAGGTTCTCGACATCGTTCGCCGGGGCACGGTGATTCCCGCGCACCCACTGGCCTTGACCAGAGACGGGGCGTTCGACGAGCGGCATCAGCGCGCCCTGACACGCTACTACTGCGCCGCGGGCGCGGGCGGCCTGGCGGTCGGGGTCCACACCACGCAGTTCGAGATTCGCCAGCCCCAGCACGGCCTGTTCAAGCCGGTGCTCGAGCTCGCGAAGGAAACCGCCGATGCGTGCGCCGCGTCCCTCGGACGCCCGGTCGTCCTGGTGGGCGGCATTTGCGGCAAGACGCCCCAGGCACTCGAGGAAGCGGCGTTTCTCAAGGAAACCGGTTACGACGCCGGCCTGCTCAGTCTCGCGGCGTTGAAACAAGAAACCGTGCCGGAGCTGATCGCCCACTGCAGAGCTGTGGCTGAGCTCATGCCGCTCATGGGATTCTACTTGCAGCCCGCTGTCGGCGGACGCCTCTTGCCCGCGGGTTTCTGGCGTCAATTCGCCGAAATCGAGAACGTCGTGGCCATCAAGATGGCCCCGTTTAACCGGTACCAAACGTTCGACGTAGTGCGCGGCGTGGCTGAAGCCGGCCGGGCCGGAGATATCGCCCTGTACACCGGCAACGACGACAACATCATCGTGGACCTGCTCACTCCCTACCACGTCCGCGTCGGCGCGGAAACCGTGGCCGCCCGCATCGCAGGCGGTTTGCTGGGCCACTGGGCATGCTGGACCAGGACCGCGGTCGCACAGCTCAACCAGTGCCACGCCATCGTGAAGGCGGCATCCGGCGTTCCCGAGGAGATGCTGACTCAGGCGGCCGAGGTCACCGACTGCAATGCGGCCTTCTTCGACGCCGCCAACGCATTTGCCGGATGCATTGCGGGCATTCACGAGGTGCTGGCGCGCCAGGGATTGATGGCTGCCACCCGATGCCTCAACCCGAAAGAGGTCCTTTCCCCGGGACAGAGCCGCGAAATCGACCGCGTATACAACGCCTACCCCCATCTGAATGACGACGCTTTCGTCAAGCGGCATCTCGACGAATGGCTGGCGTAAGGGGTCGCGCCCGTGTGGGGCCGCCCGTGTGGGATCGGCGCCCTCGCCGGTCAAGGCAGCGCGGACGCCTCCTAGTGATGGTTCCCGCCCGCCTCTGATTCCGTCTGCTCCGTCTGCTCCTCCCTCTTTTCGCGGCGGCGGCGAGAGACTATGTGGAAGTACAGCACTTCTGATGCACCCATGGCGGCACATACAAACGTAAACGCGACTCCGAAGCGTGGGACGTAATATGGGGGCCCAAATGCATCATAAAAGAGCAACAGAAGCAGGTTGATGAACAGAGCCGTGGTTATCATCGTCCCCATAATGCCGCTTGCGACCGCTCCCATCACTCCGGGTGTCCTTGGATAAAAGAGCAAGCGGTAAAGGGCCACGCTTATGCCTCCCCCGAGCGCCATGCTCAAGGAGACCCATATCAGGACGAAGACTTTTGTCCACATCGCCGGCTTCTCGCCTCAACCGGTGGCCCCGGACGCACGGGCGCGTCAAGGCCGCCAAGTTTTCATGATACACCCGGCGGCGCGCCGTCAACGCATGGAATCACGATACTCCGTTATCAGCCGTGTGAGGACGACTTGAACCGGTGTTTGTAGAGCACATAGAACGACCAGTTGTTGAGATCGTCGCTGTTCTCACAGAAGAACAAGTATCCTGCCGCCAGCACCAGATCGTCTTGCTTGGTGAGCGGCACATCCACGCCGGCGCGCGGACTGAAATAGAACGGCTTTGTGCGCTGCTTTTCCACGATTCGGGGATCGAAACTGGTAAGGGGGAGATCAATTTTCACGACTGCTTCCGTGCTCAGGTCCAGGTATGCCCCAATGCCGCCCACGAACGGCCGCGTCCCTCTCAGCGAACGCCGGAAACGTTCCATCGCCCCCTCGCTCGGCTCGTAGACCGACTGGCCCCACGGGTAATACAAAATCCCCGTCGAAGCAAACCAGAATTTCCGCGAGAAATCTACGTGAAACATCGCGGGGATGCCCAAGGGATAATAGCGATCCTCATTGCGCACGGTCCCGAGAGACCCTCCGAACGTACACATCCACACCCACTTCGGGCTCAGCTCGCGGCCAAAACCGGCGTGCACGTCCCACAGACGGAGTTCGTCACGCCAATCCAGAAACGTCCGCGGCTCTTCCCAGCGCGGGAGAAGCTTCCCGAAAATGCCGTTGATCTGGCGGTCGATCTGCGCCTCGGAAGCCTCCAGCCGTGGCTGCACGTTCGCCATGCCAAAGACCACGAACCATTTCGAGAGCTCTTCCGTGCCGGCGCCCAGGGCTTCGGGAGCCGATGCCGCGCTGTCTCCCTCTTGATTCCCCATCTCGGCATGGCTCAAGGCGGCACAGACGAGCACTCCGAACAGAAGCAATCCCCGAAGACCCAGCGTCCGCGCGTATGAGCATACCATCCCGTAGAATCCTTTTCGCTTGCTGGAAAGACCCGTCTCCCTGGGAAAGCGAACGCCACGTCCCCCACGCCTATGGTAACGGTCTTCGCGGATTATATCAATCATTCGAGAACCCGGCCGCTCATCTCAACGGGTTTCGTTCTTCACGCCGTGACATGCGTCACCCCTCGCGCGTGTCAATACACCACGGCGCTGTATCAATTGCGGGACATCGGCGGAGGAGATGCCGTCGTAGCGGCGCCCGTCCCGTTCGGAGGCGGCGGCGCGGCTTTTACCTCGACCGTGTCGTCCGCGACGGCGCGCACCACATACGCGTAACGGCCGCGGGGAAGGCCTTGCTCGTGGGTGATGGCCTGAAAGATCACCGGCTCCTCGTCTTCGTCCGCAACGAAACGCAGGGCGACAGCTCCCGAACCGATTCCGCCTCCAGGAATGGTAATGGTGACGGGAGCGACCCGCCCCACGGCGTCCTGCGGGGTCCACCGCCGCTTCTGCGCCTCCCGCACTTCACGCCGGTGGGCCAGCCAGATGTCCACTGCAAAGGTCACGGCCCCGATGAGCAGCGCCAGCGATTTCACATGGAACCGCAGCAGGAGAAAGGTGAGCAGCAGACCGCCCAGCCCAAACGCCGTAAGGGTGACCACGACCGTGCGGAATGATATGCCTTCGACAAAACTATGCACGTCGCGGTGCTGGCGATGATACACCGCGTCTATTATGTCCCCCACATTGAAATTGAAAAAGCGTTTCTTGTGTTTGGTGGTGAGCTCTTCGCCAATCACCAACAGCGACATCATGGCGCCGATAAGCCCGAATGCCGCATACAACTGTACCCAGTCACCGAACATGATACGACAACCTTTCTGTTCAAGGATTATTGACGCGTCCGGCTCTTCTTCTTCCCGCATGTTGTTGAGAGTTCGTTTATTCAGCAAGGGGACGCGTGGGCGGCAGCCAGAAATTCCTGTTCTTACACAGAAGACCACGAAAAGGGGGCGGCCGCCTTCAGCCGGACACACCTCCACGCTGCCTATGAATTCCCCGCATATGCCGAAAGTTCCCGCAGACTGGTCAGGACAATCCAGACGGAAGTCCCGCAATCAGGAAAGTGCGGACTGCGCGACGGAGGCCAGACGGCAAGAACCCGCCGCTTGCTCTTCACGACGAAGCTGGGCAAAAGCTTGCGCGGCGCATGTGGGACAGTATCCGTGACTGACGGGCTCATCCGGCAGCAACGCGCCGCGCGGTTCACACCACCGTTTGCCGACGCGAATCTGTTTGCAGACACAACATTGTACGGTCATTTGTTCAACCTCGTTCGGGTGTGTGGCAGTGCTTCGATGCCTTCCTTCGTGAAGCATCTACCATGCCAGCAGCGGGGTTCGGCAACGACTTCTGTGTAACTACTTTCAAATAAATGAGTTGCTATATACAGGCAGGCCAGGAACGGTTTGAGGATTTCATAGTTTGCGCTGTTTCAAACAAGGAAAAAGGTGCCGGGTTCATGCCAAGAAATGGCGCCCCGCCGGGGTATGGGGGCGGGGATGCCCGATTTCGAGCAGCGCATGAGCAGAGCAATCCGGCGCTCGCCGCTTGAAACTGGAATGCCTTTCAGAGTATACAGCGGGAGGAGAAATGTATCGTCCCCGGGGCGTTGACCGTTTTATGATCGAATTGACCGGTATCACGAAGTACTATGGGCAGATTCCTGCCGTCGAGGACGTATCGTTCTCGGTGGGGGCCGGCGAGATCATCGGGTTCCTGGGACCTAACGGGGCCGGCAAGACCACTACCTTGCGCATCCTCACGGGATTTACCTGGGCTTCCCGCGGCTCGGCGAAGATTGCTGGGCACGACATCAACCAACACCCCATCGAGGTAAAGCGGCGCGTGGGCTATCTCCCCGAGAACGTGCCGCTGTACCGCGAAATGGTTGTGCGCCGATTCCTGGCATATGTTGCGGAAATAAAAGGGCTTAGAGGCAAGAAACGGTCTCACGAGGTCTCCCGCGTAATGGAACGTTGCGGATTGGCGCATATGGCCGGGCGGACCATCGGCAATTTGTCTAAGGGCTATCGGCAACGCGTGGGCCTGGCCCAGGCGCTTATCGGCAACCCTCCCGTATTGGTCCTCGACGAACCCACCGTCGGACTCGACCCGCGGCAGATCATCGAGATTCGCGAGATGATCAAGTCTCTGGCCAACGAGCACACGGTACTTCTCAGCACGCACATCCTTCCCGAAGTCGCCATGGTCTGCGAGCGGGTCGTGATCATCAACCGCGGCCGCATTGTTGCCCAAGACAGCATGGAAAACCTCGCGGGCGTCAGCGGAGACAAACGCATTTTCGACGCGGACATCCTGGGCGACGAAACCGCCGTCCGCATCACGCTGTCCCAAGTGCATGGCGTACGCGACGTGGCGGCCGAGACAAAAGGCCGCTACCGCATCACGACGGACCCCGATGACCGCATGGGCGTGCTGCTCACCGCGGCGCTGGTCCGAGCGAATCACGGGGTCGAGAACCTCCGCGAACGCACGCGCACCCTGGAGGACGTCTTCATCGAGGCCATCGGGGCCGACGAGGGAGACGCCCCATGAGAAACACCTGGGCCGTATGCAAACGCGAGTTTCTGAGCTATTTCATTACCCCGGTGGGCTACGTGGTGGTCGGCGTGTTCGCTGTGCTCTCAGGGCTCGGGTTCGCGGCATCCTTCCTCGGCTATGCGCGGGCGACTCTTACGCCGTCAGCATACGGCTACGTAGGCGTGCCGGATTTCGAGGAGAACTTGCTGAGCCCGTTTCTCGTCTTCTGCGGCCTGCTCATCATGTTCATCGGTCCCCTGGTGACCATGCGGCTGCTGGCCGAGGAGAAAAACCGGGGAACCGCCGAATTGTTGTTGACGTATCCTCTTCGCAACGCCGAGATCATTTTCGGCAAGTACGGCGCGGCCCTCGGCATGCTGCTGGTCATGATGGCAGTGGTGTCCGTTCAAATGGGCGTTGTATGGTATTTTGTGCCCTACGTCGAGCCGGCCGTGCTGGGATTCGGCGTCGTGACGGTCTTTCTGATGGGCGCGGCCTTCCTCAGCATGGGGCTGTTTGTCTCCTCCATCACGCGCAACCAGGTCACGGCGGGCACCGCAACCTTTGGCTTGTGGTTTGTCTCCTACGTGCTTGGCTCGCTCAGCAAGGACCTTCCCGACGCGATCCCTCTGCCGGAGGCTTGGCCTTCCTGGGCGCAGACGGCCGCGAATTTCGCATTCAGCGTGTTCCGGGCCATTGCCACGGAGCTGCCCCTCGATGTTCACGCGCAGGACATGGCCCAAGGAATCTTTCAACCTGAAGATATCCTCTATTATGTCCTGTTCTCGGCCTTTTGGCTCTTCTTGACGTTCCGGGTCCTCGAAACGCGGTTGTGGAGGACCTGAACCGATGAAGAACGTGCGTCTTCTCTTTGGAATTCTTGCGCTGGCGGGCCTCGCCATCGCCCTGAACGTGGTGGTGTTCAAACGCGAACCGTTCTCGTTTGCCGTGCTGATGCCCTTGTGCTTCGGAATGCTCTGCGCCCTTGCGTGGATCGGCATCGGCATCAGCAACATGGTCGAGTCCTTCGAACGAGGGAGAACCGTCAACGCGGTGAACGCCATCGTGGCATCTCTCGCGTTCCTCGGCATCTGCGTTGTCCTGTTCGCGTTCGTGAAACACGCCGGCTATTCGTGGGACCTCACGCGCGAGGGCCGCAAGCCCCTCAGCGAGCAAACCGTCCAATTGCTCCGCGGGCTGGACAAGGAGGTGGCGGTATTCGGAATCTTCAAGAGGGTCGGCGACCGGGACCTTCAAATCCGCCGCGAGAAAACACGCCGTTTTCTCGACCGCTGCCAGATGCACACCTCGAACCTGCGTATCGAGTTTTTTGACCCCGAACTGGACATACTCAAGAAGGAAAGCCTGCAGCTCTCGAATCTCTCGCCTCAGGGCGCGCTGGTGCTCAAGTGCGGCACGCGCGAGCGGGTCATCAATTTCTCCGACGTCAACGACCGTCTCGAAGAGGGCGCGTTCACGCAGGCCCTGATCTATGTGGCGCGTGACTCCCAGCCAAAGCTGTATTTTCTTTCGGGCCACGACGAACCGTCCCTGGCCAGCATGTCCGAGCTGTCCGCCCGCCTTAAAGAAGAATCGTATGTGGTCGAGGAATTCACCCTGAACGTGCTCGATCCGCAGATCCCCTCGGACTGCAGCGTGCTGGTGATCAACGGCCCGAAAGGCGACCTGCAATTGCCCGAGGTGAAAGCGATTCAAGACTACCTGAAGCGAGGGGGCCGCATGCTCGTTCTCCTCGAACCATGGCGAATCGTCTCGAGAGGCGTCGAACACTTTCTTCCCATGCTGCGTCAAGATTACGGAATCGATATTGGAACGGACATCATTCTCTCGCGCGCCAAGACCACGCAGGAGATGGTTCTGTCGGTTTTCACGCCGGATTTCGGGCTCATCGGAATCAGCGCGCCCGACATTCCGCGCCGGGGCTCGTACAACGAATCGCATCTTATCACGCGGGGATTCGACCAGAACATGATGTTTTCGCTGTCGCGCAGCGTCAATCTGCTTCCCGAATTGCCCAAAGGCGTAGCGGGAGAAACCCTCCTCTATACCCTGCCCGGCACCTGGGCCGAAACCAATCTGGACCTGCTGTTCGAACAAAAGCGGGCCAATCCCGACGACCAGGACTTGAAGGGCCCCTTCGGCGCTGCCGCTGCCGTGACGGCCGCCACCGACGTCCAGATGGCGGACACGGAACGCACGCTCGACACCCGTATCGTCGCGGTGGGAGACCAGGATTTCATCTCCAACGACGGAATCCGTGTGGTCGGCCATTGGAATTTCCTCTTGAACAGCCTGGCGTGGCTGACCGAGAACGAGGACCTGGTCGGGGTGCGTCCCGCGCGGCAGGAAGATCCGCCGCTGCAGCTCACGGTGAACGAGGAACGGGCCATCGCGTGGATCACGATCCTCGGCGCGTTTCAAACGATTATTATCATTGCAATCGCAACGTTCGCGCTGCGGAGAAAGTATCAATGAGCCACCGTGCCGCCATAGCGCTGCTTGCGGTTTTCGCGGTGCTGTGCGGCGCATACTGGATGATGCTGCGCCACGAAGAAAGCAGCCGCCAGGCCACGGCTGCCGCCGGGCGCGTCTTCGATTTCGAACCGGAAGCCCTGCGCAGAGTGTCTATTCAAGTTGAGGACCGCAGCCCGACTGTCGGCGTTACGGAAGGCGGCGGCCTCTGGCGCATTGTCGAGCCGCACGAACTCGACGCGCAGAACGAGGTCTGGACCAAAATCGCCGTCAACCTGGCCGAATTGCATCGCGAACGCACCATCGAAGAATCGCCCAAAGACCTCGCTCCGTATGAACTGAACGACCCCCGTCTCCAAATCGAGTTCAACACGGAGGACGGCCAATCGCACCGGGTAATCTTCGGCAAGATAGGGCCCATGCAAGTCAACCGCTACGCGCAGGTCGACGGCGGCGCGGTCATTCTGACGCCTCACAACCAGTATGCGCAATTGAACCGGCAACTGCTCGACCTGCGGCAGCGCTACATTTTCAACGTGGGCCCGGAAGGCATTACCCGCATCGAGTTCGTCAGAATCCGCCAGCCCGAGGAAAACGCGCCCAAACCACAGGGCGCCTACCCAATCGAGGAACTGGGCAAGGTCGTCGTCCAGCAGGCCGGCGAAAACGACTGGCGCATGCTCGAACCGTTCGAGGCCAACGCAAACAACGCGTTGGTGCTGGGCCTGGCCAAAGAACTCCAGTTCGCGGTCGGACAAGAATACGTGGACGCACCCGAGAACCTCGATGACTTCTTCCTGAATCCCCCCGGCGCGCGCATCACCGTCTATTCGGGAGGCGGCAGCGCGCCCCAGACCTTGTATATCGGCGGAGGAACCCGCACAGGCGACAAGGATATGTTGTTCGCGAAACGGGCCGATGCCCCAACGGTGTTTCAGATCGACGGCGCCATTTACGGCTATTTCCCCAAGACGCCCGACGCATATCGCGAGAACCGCCTGCTGTCCCGCAGCGCATTGGCGCTCAAACGCGTCGATTACCAGGCAGGGGATGTGAACCTCACCCTCGAGAAGGACGACCAGAAGCGTTGGCGCATCACCCAGCCGGTCCAGGAAGCGGCTGACCAGGAGATGGTCTCGGGTTTCATTTCGACCCTGTTGAAGATCCGCGGCGAATCCTTCCCGCCGATTTCAATCGTCGATGCGGGGCTTGACAAGCCCGCCGTCATGTTGAAGCTGGCGTTCGAAAACGACAACGCGCCCGTGCTGATCAGGATCGGCAAGACCACCGAAGACAAGAAAATGAATTATGCGACTCTCGACACAGGGGTGATCACCCTAGTGCCCACGCAACACGCCGCCGCCATCACGCGCGAACTGTTCGATTTCCGCGAGAAGCGCATCTTTGAGATTGCCCCGGACGCCGTGAAGCGCGTCGCACTCCGGTTCGAAGACGTCGACTACGCATTCACAAAAGACCGCCGCTGGAACGTCGAGCAGCCCGCCGAAAAGATCTGGGACAGCCAAGACGACGCCAAGGCGCTTGTGGAAGCGGTTGCCCGGGTCGACGCCTCCGGCATGGCCGCTTCCGAAACCCCGGCAGACTTGGCCCCCTACGGCCTGGACAGTCCCCTCATGATCTTGACCGTCGAGACGGCCAGCGAAAGCGGCGAGACCGCAACAGCCGGGCCGTTCCGCATCGGAGCTGCCGTCCCCGACCAGACCTACCTGCGGTTCGCCACCGTCGAAGGACGCCCCGAAATCTTTCACGTCAACCAGTCCGTTATCGATAAGGTTCGCGAAGCCTTGAAGGGCGTCCGAAACCGGTAAGCGCACAGAGACGGACACACGCGGGCTTCCCCCGTCCCTACTATCCCTTGTTCCTCTTCGCGGCGAACCAGGGCGCTTGACCGTCCCTCAGGCCAATCACAACCTGAAGAATGCCTTGGCGTTTTCGCGCAGAAGGCGTCCGGCGAGCCACATCGCCCGCGCCTGATCCAGTGTCCCTTGCGCCATCCGTTCTGCCAGCACTTCAGCCACAAGGCGCCGGGCGATGGCGCAGTGGCCATACGCTCCCTCGACATAATTGGAGTCGCCCCCGGCGGCGAAGATCTTGTTGGCGGGGATGGTGTCGAGCCATTCGTGCAGGGTGCGCTTGAAAACATGAGGGGAAATGGCCTGGACCCAGCACAAGTCGGCATAGACGTTGGCGAAATACTTCGCCATCGTGGCCAGCTCGCCCGTAAACGGATATCCCGCGTGGAAAAGGTCAAACCGCGCGTCCTGGTATTCCATGATGACGTTGGCGAGCAGCGTGGGGTCGCTGTTGGCGATGTAGTTGCCGTTGCCCTCCTGCAACCCTGTGTGGATCTGAATGGGCAGGTTGCGTCCGGTGGCACGTTCGATCAGGGTCCGGGTCATGAAATCCTGAAGCGGCTTGAGGTCCTCGAACGCGAGTTCCTGGCTCTGGCTTAACCAGATGCGGTCAAATGCGCGCGCGGCCTCGGCTTTACTGACGCGGTCGAATCGGAGCGTGCGGCGGTAGGCCAGGAAGATCTTGACGGCGGCGATGCCCTGTTTGAAGAATGCGTCCAGAGCGGCTTCCTGCGCGGCAAGCAACTGGTCGAGGGTCTGGATGCTGCGCGCGGATTCTTGTTCGAGCTGCTCGAGTTCCGCGCGTGTGCCGGGAATCGCGTAATGGTCCAGTATCGGAACGGCACGGAAAAAGGCCTTGTCGACCGCCACGGGTTGGCCAGGCCACGTAATCACCAGGCTGCATTCGATATTTGCCTTGTCCTTCAGGACGGTGCGGTACCATCCGGGTTTTCGGGCCTCGTTGATCCGGCGCGACAATTCCGCATAGGTGCGCTCGTTGATATCGCCGATGCCGAACAGGTCAGCCATGTAGGCGGTCATGGCCTGTCCGTAACCCGTGGTCTTGACGAACGGCCAATACGGGGCCATGAGTCCCCAGCGCTCTTCCAACGACAACCCGCTGCTCGGATTGCGCATTTTCTCGAGTGCCTCGCGCGACATGCCCGCGGACACCAGGTCCGACGAGACGTAATGCTCGAAGAAATCGAAGAAGCTCCAGCTGCGGCCGGTCAGGGTGGATTCGTCGGGCAGGTGTTCGTGGGTGTCTACAAGCGGAATAGCGGCGATGGCTTCGTGAAGCGCCGTGAAGGCGGCCGTCTCTTGTGGCATGAAGGGACCTTTCTTTCCGTGGGCGTTTCTTGCGCAAACCGGTGCGCGGCTCCATGGTACACGAAGCGTCACTCGATGTGGAGTGAAGGTGCGCGCGGGCCGACAATCAGACCAGGCGAAGCGGAGCCGGACCGCACCCGGGCCGGCGCTCCTCTGCCCGCTGGCGCCGGTTCCGGCAGCGCCTCTGATTCATGCGTTGCCTCTGGGAGTAATCAGACGGATATCGGCGTCGAGGCCAAGCCGGGTCTTGAACTCGTCCTGGATCTCGTTCTGCAGGTCCGTGAGCATCCATATCACGTCCCTGAACAGCTGGCTGCTCATCTCGATGGCGACGACGACGTGCCGCTCGGCGACTTCGACGTGGAACCGGTGCCCCGCGGCACGGGTCTGAGCAAGTACCTCAGCGATCTGGCACTCATACAGCGGCGCTTCGCGCACCCGGAGCCGCCCATCGAGCCGCGGACCCGGCTCAAGAATGGCACCCGTGCGCCCGCACGGACACTTCTCGCGGCGGATCGTGCAGGCGAGCCGCGTACGGTAACGCAACAAGGGCACGGCTTCACGCCCCAGGGTGGTGACCACGAGCTCTCCGTCTTTCGTCTCGACAAGGAACTGATCCTCGTTCACATGAAAATGCCCCTGGTCGCACTCGATGCAGAACCCCGGGTCCAGCACCTCCTCGATGCCGAAATTACACCGGACAGAGACCAGCAGCCCGGCCTCGAATGCCTGGCGCGCCTCAGGCGTGACGGGCCGGGACAACAGGACGGTTCGCAGATGGAATGAGGGGGGATCGATGCGGCGGCGGTCCATTGCCTCCATGAGTTCGCGGGCGTTGTCCGGCGTGGTGACGAGCATGGTGGGCCGGTAACTCTGCAGCATGGCCAACTGCGAATCGATGTGGAACGGTTCTTCGGCGATGACCGAAGCCTCGATCGTCTCCGCGCCCATGACATACCCCGAAGCGCCCCGGTATACCCCGCTGCCGAGACAGACCTGGATGACGTCGTTCGGGGTCACGCCGCTGGCGGCGAGCTGGCGCGCCACCAGCCGCCCCCACAGGGCAAGGTCGTTGCGCGTATGACCCATAACCAACGGCTTGCCCCGGAACCCAAGAGCGGGGTGGAGCCGGACAACCTCGCGCAGGGGCAGCGCGAACATGCCATAGGGGAACCCCTCGGCCAGATCTTCGGGCGTAGTGAAAGGCAGCCGGTCGACGTCTTCGAGCGACTCGGCCGAGACGTTGCCAATCCGCTCGCGATATCGGCGGACGTTCCGTTTCAGGCGGGCGAGAAGCGCCTGCAGCCGCTCGAGCTGGAGCTGCTCGAGCTCGTCTCGAGCCATCATCTCGTACCGCCGGTCAAAAACCTTCATTCCCAGACCTCCTTGTATCCTTTGCCGAGGTAGGCCCGCTTCACCCCCGAGTTGCGCATGAGTTCGAGGGATTCCCCCTCGAGGATGATCTCGCCCGTTTCCATCACGTAGGCCCGATCCGCGATCCCGAGCGTAGCCGCGGCGTTCTGCTCGACCAGAAACACGGTGACCCCGAGGTCCTTCATCTTCACGATCTCCGCGAACACCTCTTTGGCCGCCATGGGGGCAAGCCCCATCGACGGTTCGTCGAGCAGCAGCATCTTAGGCCGCGCCATCAATGCGCGGCCCAGCGCCAGCATCTGCTGTTCCCCTCCGGAAAGCGTGCCCCCCAACTGGTGGATGCGCTCGGCCAGCCGGGGGAAACGTTCGAGGACCACCTCGATGTCCATGCGCCGGTAAGGGTTGTGGTAGCCGCCGATGAGCAGGTTCTCGCGCACCGTCATGTCGGCGAAGATCTGGCGGCCTTCTGGAACAAGCGCCATCGCATTGCTCACGCAGCGCCAGGCGGGCAGTCCCTGGGCGTGGCGACCGTTGACCAGGATTTCGCCGCGCCACGGGCGAAGCAGGCCCGCCAAGGCCTTCAACAGGGTGGTTTTCCCCGCCCCGTTGGCGCCCAGAAGCCCGACAATCTCCCCCGCGCAGACGTGCAGGCTGATGCCGCGCACCACCTCGAGGCTGCCGTAGCCGCATCTAAGATTTTTGACTTGCAGTATCATGCGTAAAATCGCTGCCCAAATACACCGCGATCACATGAGGATCGTTCTGGATGGCTGCCGGCGGGCCTTCAGCGATCACGGCGCCGTTGTCCAGCACAAGGATCTCGTCCGAAATGTCCATGACGAGCGACATGTCGTGTTCGACCAGGAGAACGGTGGTCCCGGAGTCCCGGATCTTGCGTATCAGTTCTCCGAGCTCGTCGGTCTCGCTCATATTGAGGCCGCTGGCCGGCTCATCCAGCAACAGAAGGTCCGGATTCGTAGCCAGGGCACGCGCGAGCTCGACCATGCGGCGCTGCCCGAAGGGAAGCGCGCCCGCCATCCTCGACGCGCAGCGTGCGAGGCCGACGTAGTCGATCCGCGCCATTGCCGCGTCTCGAATGGCGCGTTCTTCCCTGCGTTGCCCCGGCGTTTTCAAACAGCACCCGGCGAACTCGCGCCGCGTACGGCAATGTTGGCCCACCATCACGTTCTCGAGCACGCTTATCTGAAGAAACAGGCTCGGATTCTGAAACGTGCGCGCCACACCCGCCTGTGCGATCTGGTAGGGCTTGAGCCCGCCGATGTGCTTTCTCTTGAAAGTCACGCGGCCCGTTTCCGACTTGAGCAAGCCGGAAATCACATTGAACAAAGTGGTCTTTCCGGCGCCGTTGGGGCCGATGATCGCCTTGATCTGGCCCTGGTCCACATCGAACGAAACGTGGTTCACCGCGACCACGCCCCCGAAGGCCCGGCGCACGTCTTCTACTTCAAGCAGCGCCATGTTCGCTCCTTGCCCCCGCGAACCAGCGCCCCGACAACCGGCGAATGAGCTGCCCCAGCGGCTTGAACGGCCCCTCCGGCGCCAATGAAATGATCGTGATGAGAATCGCTCCAAACACCGCATTGTCGTAAGTGCCGAACCACCCGCGCAACGAAAAGAAGTTGAGGACGGTGCTCACGACGGTCGCGCCCCACAGGTTCGTCATACCGCCGGCCGCCGCCAACGCCACGTAACGGACCGACCGCAGCGCGCTGGCTTCGGAGGGGTTGATCCCGCCGGTGTAGTGCGTCAACAACACCCCGGCCATCGCCGCAAGCAGCGCGCTGACCACAAACGCTTTCAGTTTGTACCGGGCCGTGTTGATGCCCATGGCATTCGCCGCGGTTTCGTGATCGTGAATGGCGCGCAGCGCGCGTCCCACGCGGGAATGCACCAGATTTCGCAAAAGGGCGATCAGCACCAACGTGATACCACACGCGATATAGTAATTCTGGACGCGCACCGCGCTCTTGCCGGAGATGGCCAGAACGCCGCCGAACGACCATTCCGGTACTCCCACAATCCCGTCCGTGGTCCCGGTAATCGTGCTGCCCAGAATGATCTTGTACACGATCAGGCCGAAGCCCAGCGTCGCCATCGTAAGGTAGTGCCCTTTGAGCCGCAGCGCCGGATAGCCGATCAGGCAGGCGGCAACGGCGGTAGCCGCCATGGCGGCCACAAAAGCCGCCCACGGCGATACGTTCAGCACGTTGCTGCCATACAAGTCCTGTTTCACGACGAATACGCGGGCCTGCATCAGCCAGCGGCCCAAGACGGCCGCCTGGAACCGGGAGAAGTCGTACGTGGTCAGCACAGCCGTGGTATACCCTCCGATGGCAAAGAAGGCCCCATGGCCCAGCGACACCTGTCCCGCGTACCCCATCACGAAACACAGTCCGACCACGACGATGGCGTAATAGAGGGACATCGTGAGCTGCGTGAGATAGTATTCCTTGCCAAGCGCCCGGAGGATAAGCTGCGCTGCGACAAGCGCGACGATAAGCACCACGATTCCTATTATGGGCCTGAATTTCACGCTAGAATTCCCTGACACTCTCGCCCGCGGGCCTGCCCAGCAGCCCGTGCGGACGCACAAACAAGACCAGCAGCAAAATGGCGAACGCCGTCACGTCGTTGTAAGCCGCCGGCAGTACGCTCACGCTGAATGCCTCCAACACCCCCACCAGCAGCCCGCCCAGCACGGCAGCCAGCGGATTGCCCAGTCCGCCCAGGATGGCTGCGGAGAAGCCTTTGATCGCCAGCCCGCTGCCCATTTCATAGTGGGTCATCGTAATCGGTGAAATCACGCAGCCGGCCATCGCGCCCAACGCCGCGCTCAGGACAAAGGACAATGTCCGCATGTTCGGGATGTTGATGCCGGCGAGCATGGCGGCCTCGGGATTCGACGAACATGCGCGCATCGCCCGGCCGCGCATCGTGTACTTCAGGAATCCGTGCAGAAGAACGACGGTAACCCCGACCGTGGCCAACACCCACAGCACTTGCGGCGAGATCGCCGCCCCGAACAAGTGGACCGATGAGATCTCGTTGCCCGTGAAGTAAGGAAGAGACCGCACCTTCTCGTCCCACACGTGCAACGCGGCTTCCTGTATGACGATGGACAACCCGATCGTGATGATCACCATGTGCAGCAGCGAGTGCCGCCGCAACCGGCGAAAGAACACCAGCTCAAGCAGGCCCCCCACCAACGCGACGATCAACACCGCGGCCGCCACCGCCACCGGCAACGGCAGGAAAAAAGCCAAGGTAACCGCCACCATGCCGCCCAGCATGACGAACTCGCCTTGGGCGAAGTTCAAAATGCCTGTCGCGCTATAGATCAAGTTGAACCCGATGGCTACGACCGCATAGATACTGCCCTTCGTGATGCCGGACAGAAAATACTGCAGTATGAGATCGCCTTGTCTCATTCTATTCCCGTGTGGCAGGAAGCCCCGGCTTCGCTTCGCCGGGGCTTCTTTACAATACCCCGTAGCGTCACCCTATGTTCGTGACGTTCCGGCCTACTTCTTGTACAGACTGAATTTGCCGTCTTTTACCGTCATCATGTCGAAGGCATCGAGACCCAGCCCCGTGTGGTCTTCCGGCGAGAAATTGAAAATCCCTGCCGTGCCCGCGAACCCTTTCAGGCTCTCGATGGCGTCACGGACTTTGTCGCGGTCGATCGAACCGGCCTTCTTGATGCCCTCCACCACGACCGTCAACGCATCGTATGCGTGGCCGCCGAACGTGCTCACGTTCTCTTCGTACTTGGTCTCGTAGTCCTTCTTATAGGCTGCCAGCAACGCCTTCTGCGGGTGGTCGTCGGGCAGTTCACCAACCACCAGGAGCCGGCCCGCCGGGAACAGCGTCCCTTCCGCCGCAACGCCCGCCTGTTCCACGTATTTCGGGTTGCCAAAACCGTGGCTCTGGAACAGCGGCACATCCAGGCCGATCTGCTTCATATTCTTGGCCACAATGGATTGCGCCGGCACGATCGACCAGTTCACCACGGCTTGCACCCCTGCCGTACCCTTGACCTTGGTCAGAATATCGGTCAGGTCGGTCGCCTGCTTGTCATACACTTCGTTGACCAGGATCTCGATGCCGTGGTCCGCGGCCGCCGCCTCGAGCTGCAGCTTGCCTTGGTTGCCAAATCCATCGTTGCTGGTGACGACGGCTATCTTGCTGATGCCAAGGTCCTTCATGATGTTGTAAATCCACGTGACCGCCTGGCTGTCTTTTTGCGGGGTCTTGAACACGTACTTGGCTACGGGGTTCGTGATGGACTCGGCCGCCGCGCACGAGACCAGGATCATCTTGTTCTCCTCGCACAGCCCTTTGATCTGCATCGTTTCGCCGGTCGTCGAGGGCCCGATGATCGCAAGAACCTGTTCTTCTTCAATCAGTTGCTTGGCAAACGAGACCGCCTTCTCCGGGCTTCCCTGCGTGTCTTTCACGATCACCTGGATCTTGCGCCCCAACACCCCTCCCGCGGCGTTGATCTTCTCCTCAAGCATCTTGACCGTCTTCTCCTCGGGAGCGCCGAGAAACGATGCGGGTCCCGTGACGGAAAAAAGAGCGCCAATCTTGATCGGCTTGGCGCTGGCGGCAGCCGCCGCGCTCTTCTGAAACGAAACAACGCCCAACAACATGCACAGCCCCATTGCGATAATCACTGCCCTCTTCATGCCACACCTCCTCTTTGCGAATTCCCCGTGACTGTTCGATCGAGTTCCACCCAAACCGCAATGCGGAAAACACAGGACAGAGTCCGTAAGCTTGCCAGAATACCGGCCCTCTGTCAACTTAAACTCATTTTAAGCGGTTTTCCAGTATTACACGGGACTTCCGGAAGCCGCCCTCTTCCGCTCGGTTCGGCGCGGCGGGCTCTCTCAGCACGATGTCAAAGGTTGATGCGCAATCAGGTTAGGGCAGCTGCGTTTGACTTGCCTGGCGCCCATTTGCTACACTGCGTCTTTCGAATCGAATCAACGCCTCGTGTCAGTACGCATCGAAGACAGCCGGCGGCCCTGGTGGCCTTAAAAATCGCCTGCCGAGACAGCGGAGCACGACGGAAGCAGAACACGCATTCTGTCCCGCACCGTCTTCGACCGTGCGGGATTTTTTTGTGAGGCGAGAGAAGGGAGGTGACTGCTCTTGGCTAAGCTGGAAAAAGTGGAAGCTGTGGCCGAAATCAAGCAGCGTATCGAAGGAAGCCAGATCGTCATCCTGACGAAATACATCGGCATGAACGCGAGTCAGGCCACTAACTTGCGCGCGAAACTGCGCAATGCCAAGGTCGGGTTCAAAGTTTTCAAAAACACGCTGGCGAAACGCGCGTTGGACGAGCTCAACCTGTCCGACGCCGCGAGGTACCTCGAGGGCCCGATCGCCTGGGCGTTTTCGGATGACCCCGTGGCGCCCGCCAAACTCCTGGCGGACTTTGAGAAAGAAGTGCCCGCGGTGAAGATGAACGGCGGCATTCTCGAGGGGAAGGTCGTTTCGCTCGAGCAACTGAAGGCCCTTGCCGAACTGCCGCCGCGCGAGGTGGTCCTTGCGCAGGTCGTCGGCACCATCGCCGCGCCGTTGCGCAATTTCGTGGGCGTGCTCAACGCCGTACCCCGCAACCTGGTCAATGTGCTTGACCAGATTCGCAAACAGAAAGAAGAAACTGCAGAAACCGCCGCATGAAACTCGAGCGGCGTAAACGTGACAGGAGTTACGAGGAAATGGCAGACAAATTGACAGCGATTATCGATGAGATCGCAGGGCTTTCGGTGCTCGAACTGAGCGAACTGATCAAAGCCCTCGAAGAGAAATTCGGCGTGACGGCCGCAGCCCCCATGATGATGGCCGGCGTTATGCCTGCCGCGGCGGGCGCCGAAGCCGCCGCCGACGAAGGCCCCAGCGCATATGACGCGATCCTCAAGGAAGTGGGCTCGCAGAAAATCCAGGTTATCAAAGAAGTGCGCGCCATCACCGGCCTTGGCCTCAAAGAAGCCAAGGAACTCGTGGACGGCGCCCCCAAGCCCGTTAAAGAAGACTGCAGCGAAGAAGAAGCCAAAGAGATCAAGACAAAGCTCGAGGCGGTCGGCGCAGTCGTCGAACTCAAAGGCAAGTGAGCCGGCTGTCCGGCTTCGAATAATCCGCGGCAGCTCCCCAGGGGGCTGCCGCGTGCCTTGTATCCCGCCGCCGTCTCACCCGAAGGTGCGCTGCAATCCCACCACAACGCCCTGGACCTGCACGTCCCGCGCCGGGACCCTGATCGGCTGCATGGCTGCGTTCGCGGGGCGCAATTCCACCATGTCGCCCTGCGCATAAAAGTGTTTGACGGTCGCTTCGTCATTCACGAGCGCCACGACAATGTCGCCTCTTCGAACCCGGCGCTGGGGGTCGACGATGATCGTGTCCCCCTCCAGGATCCCGTCCTCGATCATGCTATCTCCCTGTACGCGAAGCGCATAGCCGCCTTCGACGCCCAGGGCCGGAGCCACGGGGATGGTGTCCTCGATGTTCTCTTCGGCCAGAATCGGGATGCCCGCCGCGATCCGGCCGACCAAGGGCACCATGGTAGCGCCAGCCCCGTACAAGCCCGCCGCGCCTTCTCCCGTCACCCGGATCGAACGGGCCTTGGAAGTCCGTTCGATGCAGCCTTTGCGCTCAAGGGCCACGAGGTGGTCGTTCACACCGTTGGTCGAAGAGATGTTAAACCGCCGCCCGATCTCGGCGATGGTCGGGGGCATGCCGTTGTCGCGTATGCAACGGACAATGAAATGCAGTATATCTGCCTGACGGCGCGTCAATCCCTTTGCCATGCGGCCTCCTCGCGCCCTGCTGACCCCGCAGCCGTGACCCTCGGGGCGCGTTTCTGAATTCTTTTTCAGGATTTTACCCAAATACTGAACATCTGTCAAGGCATAGGGAGCTCCCAAATCGGATAACACGACGATTGCGGAAACTCACACAGAGGCACAAAGGACGCGGAGGAAATGGAGCGCCCGCCGAAGCGAAATCTACTCAACGTCTCCGTTTATGATGCGGGAAATGCCGTCCCTCATCAAAGCCTCGCCGAAGTTCAGTAGATAGCCGAGTCTGATACCCGTCAACTGTGGACAGGTCAACACCTGCTTGTGGTGCGCGTTTGTGACCTTCTCCACGGATTTGAGTTCCACAAGAACGGTTATTCTCCACGACAGGGTCTGCACGAAACCCTTCGTCGAACCGGATGCCGCGAAGCTCGATGGGGATGGGAACCTGCCGTGCCACGCGCAGGCCCCGGGCCTCCAAATCGCGTGCAAGAACCGCTTCGTACACTGTTTCCAACAGCC
>DAOLNV010000087.1 GCA_035416745.1 Candidatus Hydrogenedentota bacterium
ACCACCACCTTTTTCATGTCCGCGTCCGCCACTTGCTTCTCACCGGAAGACAGCAGCCGGCGAACGATGATCTGGTTCTTCTGAACTTCGTAACCGATATCGGGATAAAGCCACTGCCGAATAACCAAATCCAGCACCGTCCCAATGGGTACGTCGGTAAAAACGACCGGGTTCACCGGCAGGTCTTCCAATGCCTTGTCGATCCCGATCGGCACCCCCAGCTGGCGCGACAGTGACTGCACGGCCTTCGAGAAAGGCAGGGCCCCAGCCTGAAACGGGATTGGCCCACGCGTCCCCGGCGCTGTTGGCAACACAACATTTACCCGGCGCGCCAGCAACTCCGATTGTTCAGCGGAAAGCCCTTCGCTGTTTATCAGCAGCGAGCGCTTGTTCACGTATGGATTCCGGCCGGGATGATAGAAAAAAACGTAGTCGGGCGTACTATCCACCCCGACCCCGATAGCGCGCGCGGACTTCAATATCGCCTCCAGACCGGTCCGCAACGGCACCTCCCCCACAGATAGTTCGCCGGTAACGGCCGCCGCGGCAAGGTCATCGGCAACGATTGTCTTGCCTGTCGCCTGGCTTATCCAGGCAAAGGCCATGTATAGCGGCAGATTGGCGCCAAACACGATTTCGGCGTTCACCTCGTCGTAAACCGGATCCAGTGAAGGCAGCTGTATCTGTGTAAGTGCCTCAAATCCCTGAGGATAAAGGAAGTAGTAGTGGTCCGTCTCTTGGAGGCCGCATTTGAGAAGTTCCGAAATCCGGTCCGCCATTTTCGAGGCGGAGGTCTTCCTCGTTGACAACGCCTCGATCCGAATCTCTTCCATCCCATTCATCAACACGAGGCCTTCCACACCCTCCTTTTCCAAGTCGCGCAAGAACATCCCGAGCCGAACCATCTCTTTGGTTTTCTCGCTGACGGACCCGCCGGCGGGCGCTTTGCTCTCGGCTCCGAGCCGGTCATCGCGGCGGCCGGCCCCCCTGGGCCGCGACGCAGCGTACGCCTTTCCCTCTGCTACAAAAAGACTTACAGAAATGCAGACGCCCAGAATCACGAGAAACCACCGGTTCCGGGACGTTCTAGCTGGATTGCTCATGGCTTACTCCTGTAGAAAATGGATTCGGCCTCTGTATTCATCCTAGATAGATACCAAGCAGACTACGGAAGTTCCGCGTACCTTTTGCGGCGCGGCGTGTTACGGACGGAAGACCTGCTCAATGGGACTTCGCCCGCACCGGGGACAACGCGCGCCCTCTGTACGCACGTCCTGCCGCGAATACTGGGCCACGCATGCCACGCAGCAAACCGCCCCGCAACGCGAGCACACAAGCCCGTAGTCCGGGCGCAAGTCCGGCGCGTTTTTGACGTTATCTCGTTGGGGGTCCGCGGGCCAATGGGGCGCCCGCAGCCGTTTCCGGCACTCCAGGCAATTGCTGCTTTTCGTCTGAGGCCCGTAGAGATTAACGCCAATCCAGGCCGGGGGGCTCGCATCCACGGCAAAACAATGACTGGCATTGCAGTGGGGACACACATATTCGCTCAATTTGCGGCCGACAAGTTGCGGACGCGACGCCACCACAAGACCCATCTCCGGACCGGAAAGCGGGGTCAGCTCTTCCCGGGGGACCACCAGTATCTTTTGACACTCGGTGCACTCAAACTCGAGACTGTGTCCCCTCGCCCGCGCGGCATGGGCGTCAGTATCTTCGCGGATGCGCCACGCCAGCCACACCACCACGCCTGTCCCCGCCATCGCCACAGCAGCGGTTATCGGAAGTATCCACGGGCCAAGCCACGCCACTGGTGCCTCACCTCTCTCCGTTCATGCATGCGCCTCTCAGGGCCGATGAGCGCCACGCCGCCCAAACGGCCCTCACTCGGTATCGCCACAGCATCGGGCAGGCCCCGTAGACTTGTCAAGTCCGTGCGGCCATTCTATACTTGCTGGCATGGCGATTATCTTATTGCTCATAGCCGCAACGGCCGGCGTCGAGCGGAACGACCCCAACCAGACCTACGAGTTTGTCGAAAAAGGCACGGTGCCCATCGAGAAACGGCAGATCTTCGGCCGCATTCTCGAACAGCATCCTTACGGCTATCTCGTCGAGATTGACGCACCGTGGGAGAGCCAGAAGCGCACCGTTACTTTGCGAGACGACATGCTTGAGTCCGGTCCGCTGCTCGAGACCCCGGCGATGCGCGAACGCCGTATCGAAGAGGGATGGGCCGCCCGGGGCTTTGCCAAAGTCACCACGCCTGACGGCCAGACCGCCTTTGTGGTGGCTGCCGAAGTGAAATTGGCTGAGCGTGCCCGGCGGGACGGATTGGAGGCGGAACCGCCGGAACCCGTCCGCATACCTCCCGAAGCTCTTCTCGCACTGGAACACGGGCCGCCCGCCGAAGCCCCTGCCGCCGAGGCCCCCGGCAGCGCATTTCCCTGGGCAAGACGCGCGGCTCAAGCCGTTTTGATTCTCGCAGCGCTCGTTGTGGCGTCTATCATCGCGAAGACGACTGTTTTCGCGGAAGATTAGCCTCACATTCCGGCGGCCTGCGGCATCCCCGCCAAATGTTCCCGGGGATTGTACAATCGGTCAGCTCATGGAATCAAAGCGTCGCACGATTACTGTTCCACGGCACAACGGATCGCGGCGCGAGCGAGCAACCGCGCCGAACGCAGCGAGGGCACAGGGCAATACTCAGGGGTAGCGCTGCCGGAGGCAGGGCAAACGGGTCCGTTTCCTGGCCAGGCACCCCATTCTGCCCAAAGCGGCACCGCAAATCCCGTATAAAACGCAATACCAAACAATTAATGCCTTAACTAGCTTGTGTAAATTCGGTAATAACGTGGTATACTTCGAACGTAGTAATCTGAGAACAGAGGCGGGTGGGATACATGAAAAGGCCGGAACTTCCACGCAAGCCACTGGGAACCAATAGATTAGACAGGACAAGGAGCATCTTTGTCACGTCGATTCTGTTGACTCTCGTGTTGGCGGTCAGCTATTACGTGATACGCGCGAAGTTTCCTGGTTCCGCGATTATCGACGACGTTCTGGCTTTTGCGGCGGTCTGCGCGATCGCCTTGCCCACGTCCTACACGCTGGCCCGCGTGTACAATTCCCGACGCATCACCCTGGTGGCGATAGCAGCCTCCGTCCTGATCGTCCTTCCCTCGACCCTTTCCCTGATGCACTCCACCGTTTTTGAGTCCTGGGAAAGGGCGCCGTATCTCCGCGCCTATTTTGAGTACCGCCAGGAGATCAACAACACCGCGTTGATGTGCGGGATTCTGCTTTTCTTCGTTGCCTTCTATCTCAGCATGCTGGAGACCGAGCGGCACAAGATGCGGCTCGAAGAGCAGATGCGCGATGCGCAGGGTCGCGACGAGGCATACAAGGCACTCGTTGAGAATACGCTGCAGGCATTGGTGATTTGGCGGGACCGGGTGTTCCTCTTCGTCAATTCCGTCTTCGAGGAGATGAGCGGCTACAGCGCCGAAGAAGCGTTGACGATGACGCCCGAGCAGGTGCGCGACCTGATCCACCCCGATGACCGCGAGATGGTGTGGGAACGAGGCGCCCGCCGTCTGGCCGGTCACAATGAGCCTGTACGCTATGAATTCCGCATGCTGTGCAAAGATGGTTCCGTAAAATGGCTCGAGGCGTTTACGACGCTTACCCAGTTCGGCGGCAAGCCCGCCATACAGCAGGCGGGCATAGACATCACCGAACGCAAGGCCGCCGAGAAGGCCCTGCGCGACAGCGAACAAAAGTACCGCACCATGGCCGACAACATTTCCGATGTCGTCTGGACCATGGATCTGGAGTCGCATTTCACATATGTAAGCCCTTCGGTCGAACACATTCTGGGGTATTCCGCGGAAGAAGCGCTCACCTCGGATCCCGCAAGAGTGCTCGTGCCCGGTGCTCTCGAACGCCTCGGAGATCTGATTAAGGACGCGAGAACGCGGGTGGCGGAAGGCGGAGACCCCTGGGTCACTCAGGCCCCGGAGGAATTCGATCACTATCATAAAGACGGCCGTGTGGTCACCTGTGAAATGTCCGTCATGCTCATACAAGACGACTCGGGCAAACCGACGGGGGTGATAGGCGCCACTCGCGACGTCACGGAGCGAAAGCGTGTTGAAAAGGCGCTGCGCTCAAGCGAAGAGAAGTACCGGACCCTGGCCGAGAGCATATCGGACGTGGTCTGGACAATCGGTATGGACGGACGCATCACCTACTGCAATCGGGCCGCGGAGGCCGTGCTTGGCTACCAGCCCAAAGAACTTCTCGGCATGGACATCCGCCAGTTGCTCACCGAAAAGGCTTGCGAGCGCGCCCGGCTCGGTATTCAGGACAGCGTCGACAAGAACGCCCGGGGCATCCAGGAACTGGGTGCTCCCCGCGAGTATGACCATGTGCACAAAAATGGAACGATCGTGCCTTGTGAAGTGATGAGCCGATTGCTCCTGGACAGAGATGGCAACCCCCTCGGCGTCGTCGGCGTAAGCCGAGACATCCGGGAACGCAAACGCGCCGAAACTGAAAGACGCCGTTTCGAATCACAAGTACAACAAGCGCAAAAACTTGAAAGCCTTGGGATCCTGGCTGGCGGAATCGCGCACGATTTCAACAACATACTCGTCGGCATCTTGGGGAACGCGGACCTCGCCTTGGAAGAACTTCCAGTGGGGGCGCCGGCGCGGGCCTATCTGCATCAGATTAACCTGTCTGCCAAACGCGCCGCCGACCTGGCCCGCCAAATGCTCGCGTACTCGGGCAAAGGGAAATTCGTCGTCGAAGAGATCGACCTGAACGACCTTGTTCTGGAGATGAGCCATCTCCTGGATGCTTCCATTCCCAAGAACGTGACCATGGCGTTCAATCTCGCGTCAGAGATCCCCGCCATCGAAGGCGATGCCACCCAGGTCCGCCAGGTCTTCATGAACCTAGTAATCAACGCGGCGGAGTCCATCGGTAAGCGAAAAGGCATCGTGACGGTCTCCACGCGGCTGCAAAACCTGCGTGCGGGCGAACTCGAAGACGGATACCTCGACCAGCAAGTTCCCCCGGGCCCCTATGTCTGCATCGAGGTACGGGACAACGGCTGCGGGATGAGCGAAGAAACCCGGCATCGCATTTTTGACCCGTTCTTCAGCACCAAGTTTACGGGGAGAGGCCTTGGTTTGTCTGCGGTGCTGGGGATTGTTCGCGGACACCATGGCGCAATCGAGGTGAAGAGCGCGCTTGATAAGGGGACCGCCGTCCGCGTGTTTTTCCCTGCCCTCGAGGTATCCGCCTGTTCCGTCAGGAAACGCCAGGCCGAAGCCAGCAGCCTGAATTGGCGGGGAACGGGTAAGGTGCTGGTTGTTGACGATGAAGCCACCGTGCTGATGGTGGCCCAGCGAATCCTGGAGCATCTGGGCTTCGAGGTTCTCCTGGCCGAGAACGGGCAGCAGGCGATTGAGATCTTCAAAGACAACGCGGACGCAATCAAGGTCGTCCTTCTCGACCTCACGATGCCCCATATGGGCGGTGAGGAAACCTTCGACGCCATACGGCAAATCCGGCCTGACGTACCCGTCGTGCTTTCGAGCGGGTATCCGGAAGAACGGGCGAAAGCCGGGTTCCGGGGCCAGGAGCTTGCCGGGTTTGTGCAGAAACCCTACACGGTGAACGCCCTGGCAAACGTCATTCACGCCCGGTTCAGTTAACCGAAGCGGCAGACCGCGCCCCCTGCGCACCCGGAAAACTTCGAAATTTGCGGCTGATCCTCGCCGCCGCACGCGTCTCACTGTTCGCAGGCCAATGAAGTGACCGTAACGAAAACCCCATCTGGGAGTATTTATACGGGATGGGGGTGCGTAATGTCTCGGGTTAGAGGAGAATCGCCCATGTGTTCGCGATCCGCAAGAGTCATATCCGCTAAGACCACCGGCGCCATTCTTATCTTGGTATGCGTGGCATTTCTGGCGCCCGGCTGCGGCCGGGGCATCGAAATGGGGCCCTACCCGTACAATTTCCCTGTGATACCGGGCATCCTCGCCAGCACAAGTTTTGCCGGGGATCAAGAAATCACTTCCGAGATGATGTATGACGTCTGCTTCCTTCCGAGCGAAAGCCAGATCCAAGAGTATCTGTCAGAGACGGCGCCCGTGGGCGGCGAGTTCCTCGCAGTGAGCCGTATCCAGCTTGGCTCAGCAAGACTGACCGTGCTCAGCGGCGATCCTGGCGATATCACCGAAATAGCGCTCTACTACCTGCCCGTGGATGATCCCAACGGGGAACGCCTGATTGCTTCCGCGAGTTCACCAACCGGCTTTGGCTCAACTGTTGAACTTACACAAGCCAACGGAGTCAATTTTCTCGACATTATAAGAGAAAACGACGCGAGTACCAGCGATGAGTGCCCCAGATTGCGTGTAAGAGCAAGAGCAAGCCAGATGCCCAAAGACGACATCGCTTTTACCACGGAACTCAGTATGGACATCTATGTCCGGGTTGGGCTCTGACCGGTCCACCGCCGCTTGAAATGGCGCGGTCATGCCCGGGCAGGGACGTGTGATTATCCGGTGCTCGAGCAGGCCTCAGGATACATTTGCAGGGGAGGAGACGAAGAGCGGCGGCAGAGCCCTCCTTCTTGTCAAGAGATTTCCGCGGGTATTCCTGGGTAGGCGGCATCGCATTCGTGAAGATCTTGCTAGGAAGCTCCTTCCTTCTATGATACACTTCTACCGGATAGAAGCTGTTCCGTATCGCAGACACGGAGTGCGTGAGAAGGAGATAGCCATGGCTGCAGCAAAGAATTCCCTGGAAAAGCTGCTCGAACTCGCCGGGCAGTTTGTTACGAAGCAGAAGGGGACGTGGGAACACGAGAATTGGGAAGCGCTCCTGACCAAGGCCGGCGCCTTGGGTATGCCCACGGACGACGAATCCAAGCGCAATCTCGGCAACATCCTGGAAGCGGGGAAGTACTTCTATGCGAACATGCCTCAGCCGGCTGCGAAGAAGAGTGCAGCCGCCCCCAAGAAGCCCCCAAGGAAATAGCTGATTCATTCAAGCGTGAACTGTAAGGCGGAATCCAATTACGGGTTTCGCCTTTTGTGTTGTTTTCCGGGGCCAGGCCTATTGACCGTCTTGTTCCGCCCTTGTATTCTGACTTTGCGAATGACCGGCCGTCTGCTTAAGGGAGAAAAGGCTACAGCGCAGACCGCTTTCAGCTTTCCGGAACAGACATTCGCACAAGGGAGCTGCCATGGGGGTCGTACTTGCGGGACTGCTGTTCTTTGCGGCCTTTGTAGCCGCGCTCGTGTGCGGCATCGTCGCTTTTGTCCGCACGGGCGATGTTCTTCAGCGTATCCAGCGGCTCGAGGTTGAGGTCCGGGACCTTACCAGGCGTATCAGTCTTGCGCCTGCCGAAGCAGGCCGGCCCCGGCCGGTCCACGCACCGGATACCGGGCCTCCCGAGTCCGCGGCGACTGAGCCCTCCCGCACCGAACCGTTCGAGCCAGGAATCTCCCTCGCGCAAACGCCCCCCCCTGTTCCCAAGAGCGTCCGGGAGGCACGGCCTGCCGAAGCGGCACCGCTAACAACCGAAAGATCCGCCCCTGTTGAGTTGCCGCGGGCCGTTGCCGCAGGTCCGGCACAGCCGTCAGGAGCGCCACCGTCAGAACAGCCGGCATTCCAGCTGGAGTTGCCTGAAAAGATGCGGGACCTCACCAGGAATCTGTCTTGGGAAATGCTTGCCGGCACGAAGGGACTCCTCTGGGCCGGCGTGATTACCCTTGTCGTTGGCGTCGCCTTCTTTCTCAAGTACCTTTACGACCTGGGCTACATCGACGAGCGCATCCGGCTGGCGATCGCCGCGGCAGGCGGGGCAGCGGCGCTCGCGTTCGGCGAGCGATTCCGCCGGAAGGACTGGGCGGTCATTTCCCAAGGGTTCACGGGCCTGGGGGTGGCCGTCTTCTACGTCTGCGTCTATTTTTCCTTCCAGATCTACGCACTCACGGGGCAAACCGTATCCTTTATGCTCGCGAGCTGCATAACCGCCCTGGCCGTGGCGCTGGCGGTGGTCCAGAACGCTCCGCCCATCGCCGTGCTGGCTGTTATTGGCGGCTTTCTGAGCCCCGTGTTCATCTCGACCGGCGAGAACCACCCTTACGGCCTGTTCAGCTACATCGCGTTGCTCGACCTGGTCGCGGCGGGCGTGGCATGGTTCAAGCGGTGGCGCTTTCTCGACGTCCTGTGTTTTGTCGGCACAGCGCTGCTCTACACGGGGTGGTATTTCAAATTCTTCGGCAATCCCGATGAGCCCGATATGACCCTTCCCGCCACGCTGTACGCGTCACTGTTCTATATCCTGTTCCTGGGTTCGTCGTCCGTCCATTCGCTTGTCCGGCTGGCGAAATCGCGTCCGGAAGACCTCATCGTAGCCGCGCTCAACGCGGCATTCTGGTTCTTTGGTTACTACAACGCGCTCTACGCCGGCCACAGGTACCTTCTCGGGGGCATGGTGCTCGGGCAAGCCGCTCTCGCGTTTCTCGTCTTTCTTGCCTGGCGGAAGCGCATTGCTGAAGACAACGCCGCCCATGCCGTCTTGCTGGTCGTTGCGATGGGCCTGTCGGTCCTGGCCGTGCCCATTTTGCTCGAGCTTTACGCCTATCAGATCGCGTGGGCGGTGCAAGGGGCGGTGTTCGTATACCTCGGTTACCGGTACCGCCACGACCTCGCCGTTGTCGGCGGCATTGTCGCCTGGACCCTTGGCGCTGTCGCTCTTTTCCGCACCCTGCCCCTGCATACGGAAGTGTTCATTCCCGTGTTCAACCCGGAATTTGGCTCGTGGGCCAGCGTGATCGCCGCTGGGGCAGTCATCACGCTGATCATAAGCCGCACTCCTGACGAAGGGCGGCCCGGGAAGCTTCCCATGATCGGGTTCGTGGGACTGGCAGGGTTGGCGTTGACATGCCTGCTGCTGACGTTTGAAACGGCGCTGTTCTGGAGTACGCGCGAATATGCCAACTACCAGGCCTATCAGCACAGCACCCTGGCTTTTCTGTGGGCGGTTATCCCCGTAGCGGTCATCGCGTTCTTGTGCCAGAAACGCCTGTTCAACTGGCTGATCGTGGCGATTGCCTGTTACGGCATCGCCCTTGTGTTCTGGTTTGCGGGACTTGCCCACTACAGACTCGTCGAGCCCTGGATGTTTCTGAACACCTCGTTTCTGGCGCGGCTGATGCTCGTGGGCTCTCTCGCTGCGGCGGCCGCCCTTGTTTTCCGTTTCAAAGGCGAAACCGGCAAGAACGCCCCTTTTCAGGCCTCATCCAGGCAACTCACGGGCTTGCTGGCGCTGGTCAGCTGCCTCATGGGCGCCTTCCTGTTGAGCCTCGAGGTGTGGACCTTCTGGGAACTCCGCCAATATGCGTATGGGGCTGTGTACCAGGCCGGCTCGCTGACCCTGCTCTGGGCCGCCATTCTCCTCGCAACCACGTACGTGGTCTGTCGAAAACGGCTCGAAGACTGGATTCCCCTGGTCCTGAGCGTCTGCACATTCGCCATCCTCGTATTTCTCGCACTCCTGGTTCGTTACCGCATGGCGGACATGTACCTTTTCTGGAACGTTTCGTTCGCGCTGCGGCTTCCCATGGCCGGGGCACTCGCCGCTGCCGCCTGGTTGATATACCGCGCGCGCATGAACGGACGCCTGTTCGGCGGACCGCCCTTCCCTATCTTGAAGATTGCGGCAGTGTGTGGCTTCGCGGCATACGAAGTGGGCGCTCTGCTCCTGACCTTGGACGTCTGGAGCTTCTGGGAGGTCCGGCAAGCCGTCTATCAGTACAATCACCAGTACGGCTCGCTTGTAATCCTCTGGTCGGTTATCGCGTTGGCGACGGCCGCCGTCATTTACGCGAAACGGCTGCAATCGTGGACGTTTCTCCTCGTTGCCGCGTATGCGGTGGGCATTTGCATCTTCGTGTTGTCCCTCCACAGGTATCAGGTGCCGGAGACGTACCTGGTTCTCAACACCACATATCTCGCCCGTCTCACCCTGCCCCTGTCAATATGGGCCGGAGCACATCTTCTCAGGAGAAGGGACAGCATTGCCTGGAGCGACCTCACCACCGTTGCCGGACATGTGGTCTTTGCCATATTGTCCGCGTTCGAGTTGTGGTTCTGGTCCAGGCGCACCGACCTGGTGTCGGACAAGATGGCGCTCAGTTTCATTTCGTCGGCATGGGGTTTGCAGGCGTTTTCACTCATCGCCATTGGCATGATTCTGCGGAGCCGTACCCAGCGGCTTCTTGGACTGGCCTTCTTCGCGCTAACCATCGGAAAGGTGTGGCTTGTTGATCTTTCCTCGGTGGAGCCCCTCTATCGCATCCTGTCGTTTATTGGCGTGGGTCTGTTGCTTCTGCCCGCATCGGTCCTTTACCAGCGCTTCAGCGACAAGCTGCTCGGGGAAAGCTCGAAGAAAGAAGACGGGGCTCCCACGGAGGATGCCCCTGCGGCGAATAGCGGCGAGTCGGACCATGGCAGCGGACCAACCGCCGGATAAGAGCAGGCGAAAGGGCGGTCTATTATCGGCCGCGCCTGGAAGAACGCCAGCCGGTGAGGTGACCAGGAAGAGGCTTCATGGTGTCTGTATGTCTTGTTTGTCCCACAGGCTCCTTTCCGGAAGCGACCGCACCGGCCGCCGGGCGTCTCCCCTCGGCGAGGCGAGCTCATCCCCCGCGCTTCGGGAGAGGCATGCCTGCGCAGCGGCTCCGGCGGGCATGTGAGGTGCTCGCGCCCATGATGCCGTCCCGGCTTTATGCTCGCTCTTCTTACCCTTCGTACCTGTAACCCGCGCCGTGTACGGTTCGGATCAGCCGGGGGTGTTTCGGGTCGGCTTCCAGGCGCTTTCGAAGCTGCGAGATGTGCTGGTCGAGGGTACGGCTGTTGGGCACGAAATCGAGTCCCCAACAGGCGTCGAAGAAGGCGTCGCGTGAAACCACTTCGCCTTTGTGTTCCTGCAGCAGTCTCAGAATCGCGATGTCGCGCAGGCTCAGGTCGATTGCCTCGCCGCCGCGCCGCGCCCGCAATTCGGCAGGGTACACGGTCACGTCGCCAAACAAGAATGGACTTTGGGAGCCGTTAGCGGGCCCTCGGGCCATGCAACGTCTTGTGACGGCGCGAATGCGGGCGACCACCTCTCGCACGCCAAAGGGCTTCATGATGAAGTCGTCGGCGCCCAGCTCGAGGCCCAGGACCCGATCGATCTCCTCGGATTTCGCGCTGATGAAAATGATCGGTACGGTTTCGTTGCGCTTTCGGATGGCCCGGCACACCTCGTAGCCATCTTTCCCGGGCATCATGATGTCGAGGCAAACGAAATCCGGCGTCTCGCGTTCGAACAGCTCGAGTGTTTCGACGCCATCTCGCGCGGTGATCGTGCGATAGCCTTCGTCCTCGAGGATCTCGCGAAGCCCCTCGCGGATATTGTCATCGTCTTCGGCTATGAGCACTCTCATGTTGTCTCCTTCGAGTCCCCACGGGGCGCGTGAAACGAGAAGGTGAAACAGGCGCCCGTCCGCGAATCGTCGAGCGTCAGGTCGCCTCCGTGGAGCCGCGCGAGGTCGCGCGCAATGGCAAGGCCGATACCCGTGCCCGCCACGCCGTCCGTGAGGCGGTTACTCACCCGGTAGAAGGGCTCAAAAACTCGCCGCCGCTCCCTTGACGGAATCCCGGGACCGTCATCCCTCACGGATACGCTGACCCGGTCGCCATCCTGTCGGCTGATGATGCGCACGAATTTGCCCGAAGACGCATATTTCTCGACGTTGCTCAGGAGGTTTCCGAGCACTTGCTCGACGGCGTCGGGATCGAACTCGGCCTCGTGCGGCGCGTCGGGTTCGAAGACAACCTCCATCCCCTTCGCGCGCAGCGGGGCCGCGCAATGGTCGATCGTGTTCCGCAGGACCTTGTCCACCACGCCCGGACTGCGCCGCAGCCGCAAGGCGCTCCGCTGTTTGCGGCTGAACGTGAGGACGTTTCCGATGAGGCGGCTGAGACGCTGGCTTTCGGAGGTAATCACCCCGAGGCGTTTGCGCGTGCGGTCGTCTGTGTCCTCCAGCTCGTCCTCGAGCATCTCGGCATACATCCGGATATTCGTCAAGGGGGTCTTGAGCTCGTGAGAGACCTGGTTCACGAAGCTGATGCGCTGCTCCGCTTCGCGCATTTCGCGGGCGTTCTCACGATAGAAGTAGTACGCCAGGGCCACGACCGCCATGGCAAGCACCACGGCCGCTGAAAAGACGTTGAAGAACACGCTCCGCCCGGCTTCGGGCAACGCCATCCGCGCCGAGGCGTAGTAATCGAGCCGCCACGAGCTCAGGGGCGGGCTGAGTGCCAAGGAGGCCTGCGGTTCTTCCGTGTCCGCTGGCTCGTATTGTCCCCACTGGTACATGGGTTCGCCCTGTGCGCCGCGCAAGACAATCCGGCCGTCGGAAAGCGTGGGATTGCGCGGGTCGGTGTCCGGCAGGGCGTTGATGATCTCGCTGAGCATCCTGCCGCGATTCAGCTCAGCCCCGGCAATCTGGCCGTTGGCGTCCCGCCACCAGTAAATCAGGTTGACGCCGTTGCCCCAGAACCACACATGCCAGCCGTATTCATCGGAGACCGGCGCGCTTTTGGAGATGCTGCCTTGATACACATTGCCGCCTCTCGAGCCCATGGACTGGGAGGCCGCCTGGAGCGCCTGCTGCGGCGATTCCTGCTGTGTCATCTGCCGCTGCGCGGGCCCCGGCGCCTGTCCTTCCTCGCCGGTGGGCGGAATCGTGTGATCGAGCCAGATGTCGCGCGTGCGCTCAAGGAAGGCGCGTTCGCCATCCGTGAGGGGCGCATCCGGCGCGGGATACGCCGGGGCGCCGGTCTCGTTGAGCACAAACAGCTGGGAGACCATGGGCAGGCTGGCGCTCAATTGACGCAACTCTTCGGGCGAACGGTTTGAGAGGCCCTGCAATTGCAGGAGCTCCCGGCCTTGTTTGGCCAACACTTCCTGGATCTCGGCGTCCACGTCGCGCAACCGGCTGACCAGAATCTCCTGCACACGGAGTTCCAGCACTTGGCGCTCATTCCGTGCCATGCGCGCGCCAAGCCAGACCACAAGGGCCAGCGGCAGCGCAACGATCAACACCAATATGACGATCAGCCGTGGTTTCAAAGCCGTGCCGCTCCGACTCCGGGGCATGCGCGGCGCCATGGATACGTGCTCTTCCGTGACGCCGCGTTATTGCGCGGATTCCTGACCACGGTACCCCGAATGAGGCCCCCGCCGCAATCCACAGGGCTGGCAGGCCAGCGACTGCGCGTGGCGTCATGACAAGAACCTCGGGTACCAGGGGAGGCCATGTTCACTCCATCGACTATTGCTATTCGGCCTGCTGCTGCATCACCTGATACTGGTTCATGCGCATAATCTTGCGCTGGCGGCCCCACGTGCCGGGGTCGAGGTTCTGTGCGTCTTGCTCGTTCATGGCCGCCTGGTCCTTGAGCTTATCGCTGTGCAACTGTATGGCGTTTGTCGAGAGGAATTCCGAGTTGCTCATCAGCGCCGCGCGCGCATCTTCGATCTTGCCTTCGTCGCGCAGGCGCAATGCCCAGCGGTTCTTCTCGAGAGCGATCTGTTCGACCGCCGACGCCATGATTTCCTTGTTGAGCGACTTCAGCGCCTGGTCCGGTTCGGCCGTTAGACGCACCGCCACCTGTTTGTGGATCCGGTCGCGGGATTCGGTCCTCATGTTGGCGTAGGTCACGTCGACCGTCGCGATAGGACTGGAAGACGCTCGCAATACGTCTTCTCCAGCGTACGCGGGCAGCTCGACCTCGACCAGCACATACTTCATCTGGCCGCCATACAGTTGATTGAGGCGGGCGGTTGCACGCTGGCCGGCAATATCGACCTCGCGGCCGAGTCCGCGAACCGGCCGCACGTGTTCGTCAAAATCGATAGCGACCGCGACATCCTGGGCCACTACCGCCAGCACGTCTCCGAATTCGGCGTCAAAAACGCCGGCAAGCTCGGTCGGGGTCTCGGCGAACATGTGGTTGCCGTCGCTGTACATGGCCAATTGCGTCATCAAGTCCTCGTTGTATCCCAATCCGAGGCCGATGGTCGTCACGCTGATGCCTTCGCATCCGAGAGACCTGCCCAGCTCCGCCAAGTCCGACGGCGCGCTCGGCCCCACGTTGGCCAGACCGTCCGAGAGCAAGATCACGCGGTTCACACGGTTCTTGGAAATGAACTTGCGGACCTCGTTGGCGCCGCGGCTTACCCCCGCGAACAAAGCGGTGCTGCCTCCAGCCTCGATGGAACGTACGGCCTCGAGGACCGATTCCTTACTGCTGAGCTTCGTCGCCGGCACCAGGACGTTTACCGTCGTGTCGTATACTACCACCGACACGATATCGTCTTTGCGCAGGCGCTGGATTGCCATGATGGCGGCTTCCTTGGCATGGTGGATCTTCTCACCGCTCATGGACCCGGACTTGTCGAGGACGATGGCCACATTGACCGGCGTCCGCTCCGCTTCCTCGACGTCGAAACCGGTCATCGCGACCCGCAGGTAAGCAGTCTGCTTCTCGCCGGCGAGGATAACGGACTGGTTCATCGCCGCATCCACGGCCACCTGTTGCGCCGGCGCCGCAAGGGTTGCGAACACCAGAAACAGGCCTATCCCGTACAACGCGTTTTGTGTCTTCATCACGGGCTCCTTTCCGACTATCGGTGTCTGTCTATTCCGGACTGTAGCCCAAAACGCGTGACGAGTGGTCACGCATATGCAAAGCACTTGTAAAAAGAATGTAAAACGCGCTGAACTAATTTCTCTTTGGCCGTGTATCGAGCGCCTCCTGAATCTCGGTTCCGGTGAGTTCGCGGATACGGATGTTGCGGATGGCGCCCGTCGTGCGCCACGTGGCAATGCCCAAGGGCACCGATGGCTCGACTTCCCAGCGGATGTCGATGTCGCGCCCCTCGGTATTGACGTCGACCAGTCTTTCATCGTCTATCCATGCCTGGATGCGCCCCTCCGTCACCCGCAGGCGCACGGCGTACCACTCGCCTTTGTTGAATTCGCGGTACCGGGTGGTTTCGTTATTGGCGGCGTCGTTGTAATCGAGGCACGAAATGCCGCATGTCGTGCCGCCCCAGCCGCCCAGGATCAGCGAGCAGGGGTCGTCGTTGACGGGAAACGTCAGTCCGCAGAAGAAATCATCGCCCGCGATGCGCATGGCGCCGAGCGTGATTTCGTAATTCATTTTTGGGAACGGCCCTACGCGAGTAATGCCGCTCATGTCGTTGCCCATCTCGAGGAGGACGGTGTCGCCCTCGACATACACCGCTCCCGTGCGGTCGAAGTCGGAGATACGCCAGTCGCGCCAGCTCTCCGGCAGCCCCGCCGGAGGCTTGCAGGCGCCATCAAGAGTGTTGGTGAGGATGAAATTGGCGATCGCAAGCGGGTCTTCGAGACCGTTTTCGGGGGCGTCGCCGGGCTTCATGATCACAGTCAGGTAATACCCTTTCTCGCTCACGTAGACCTTCTGGAACGCGCCGGTCTGGTCCTTGTACGGCCGCTCGGCATCGTCGTGTTTGCTCAGATGAAGGAGCGGCGTCTTCTCTTTGGCGAGGGGAGCAGTCATGTCGATGGGGTTGCGTTTGGATTGCAGGGCTTCGTCTTCAGACTTGAATCCCTGGGCTTGCATGAACGCCTGCCACTTGTCCGGTTGCGCGGGCGTTGTGCCTGTGCCCGCCAGCCAGGCCTTGAAATCGACCACCGGGCAGTCCGCCACGATGCACGCCACCTTTTGCACGTTTTCCGACGCCCAGAGGTGCACCTGAAGCCCGCCGGCACCGAACCCTTTCAACGCCACCTTCTCGTGCAGGCCGTATTGGCCGGTCATCGCCGCGTACACAGCGTCCCAGACCTTGAGCGCCGAGGGGCTGCCATAGGGGTCGGGAAGTTCGGCAACCACCACATGGAAACCGTGTTCCAGCAACATGGCCTCGACGCCGCCTGCCTCGCCCGCGTCGAGCAGGAGCCACGGTTTCTGGGCATGGGGCGTCCTGGGCACGTAGACCCGCACCGCATGCCCGTCCAGCGCGAACGAATACAGAGTGTGAGCGCGCCACTGCGCCGCCTCGCCGGGCCAGTCCGCGGCGCATGCCGGGTCTGCCGTGACGGCCAACGCGGCCGCCGCCAGAATGACTACCCCAAACCCTTTGAAGCTGCGTGTGACACCTCTCACGGGACTATCCTCCTCTGACACCGGAACAAACACGGGCAACCACCGAAGTTCGCCGGTATTGTACGCGATCGGCCTGTCAAATGTCGGTAGCGCAATTGCGCTGGGGAGACGGCGCGGGAGCGGGACGGCGTGGCGGCAACCTTTAACCGTGAGATGGCCGGGACGGCGCACTGCGCCGGGAATTCAACCGCGGCCCCCTGGAATGCCGGGCGCCGAATCTGAGACACTATCTCCATCGAGAATGAACTACGGGGAATCCGCCGATGGAATGCCGCAGGCTCGGAAACAGCGATTTGAACGTATCGGTATATGCGTTTGGCGCGTGGCAGCTGGGCGACACCGCGTACTGGGGTGAGGAGGCCGAAACGGACGCCGAGGCGGTAGTGCAAACCGCCATCGACGCGGGCGTTAACCTGTTCGATACCGCGGAAGGGTACGGCGCGGGGAGGTCGGAGGAAGTGCTCGGCGGGGCACTGGGAGCCCGCCGGAACGACGTATACATCGCCAGCAAGGTCTCGCCCGAGAATTGCGTGCCCCCAACGAGGTTGCGCGCGGCTTGCGAGGCCAGCCTGAAGCGGCTGGGGACCAGCACCATCGATCTCTACCAGGTCCACTGGCCCTGCGAGCCCTCTCGTTTCGACGATGCCGCGGCGGAGATGATGCGACTGAAAGACCAGGGGAAAATCCGCGCCATCGGCGTCTCGAATTTCGGCTCGCGGCACTTGGATGCATGGGTCCGGACAGGCGAGTGCGATTCGAATCAACTCGGTTACAACCTGCTCTTCCGGGCCATCGAGTACGATATCGTCCCCGCGTGCCGGAAGCGTGGCGTCGGGATACTGGCCTATATGCCGGTCATGCAGGGGATCCTGGCGGGAAGGTGGAACGCTATCGAGGAGATCCCTGAAGCCCGCCGCCGCACGCGCCATTTCTCGAAGAAACGTCCCGGCACGCGCCACGGCCAGCCCGGCTGCGAGGAGCTTCTGATGCAGACGCTCAAGGACCTCGACGCACTGTGCAAACAAATCGGGCAACCCATGGCGCGGGTGGCCATTGCCTGGCTGATGCGCCAGGCGGGAGTGGCGTCGGTGCTCGTGGGCGGCCGCACGAAATCGCAGCTGGAACGCAACCTCAGCGCGGCCGGCCTCGCCTTGGGCGATGACGTGCTCGAGCGTCTGAACACGATCACCGAGCCGCTCAAACAACGCCTGGGAACAAACCCCGATATGTGGTGCGGGGAAACGGAGAGGCGGATCTACTGAGGTGAGAATCGGTTGAGGCTCGGGACGGGCCCGGCTGGTCCGTCTTCGGCGGCCTCGCGGGGCCAGTCCCATCCGTTTGCTTTCTTATGTCGAGCGTCCTTTTTCCTCGCCGCTTCGCTGCCTGGCGCGGCGTGCACGGATGCGGCGAACAATCACGATCGGCACAAGCACGACGACAACGCCCACAAGCAACAACAACCCAGTCACGAATGCAGCGCCCCCGCCTTTACCGCGCGAACCGGCCCAGTACCGGGCGTATCGCAGGTTGTCTTCGAAGAACCTGTACAGCTCCCAGCCGGTTCGTTCGAGAGGCGTCGTGACAGGCAAACCCTCGGGAAACTTCAGGACCAGCGCCTCTTCCGCAACCGGCGCGTTAATGTCCGACCATTCGATGGTGTACTCGGTGGCACAATTCCAGCCGCGCTCGCCCGTCCGCTCGTTGGTGTACGAATAGCCGTACAGGCATGAACTGGGCAGCCAGAGACCGCCGTTCTCGACAAGCTGCACGTTCTCCACGTGCGCGAATTCCCCCTTTTCGAAGACAGCGTCTCCCGGAACCCCCACGCGATACTCGAGCGACGTAATCGCGCCGTCTTTCGCCAAGTCGAGGGAGACAACATACCCTGTTTCAACCTCGACATCGGCGCTCATGCGCGGCTCGGAGTGCCAGATGCGCAGCACAGACTCGGAATCGGAAGGCAGAACCTGCCACGGCGGTATCCCGCCGGGAAGATCCTGCAGGTAACGTGACAGCCCCGCGCCCCGGTAGAACGCCGGTACGAGCGATAAACACGAAACGCCGCACACGCTTTGAAAGAAATACTCTTGCATCTCCCCGTACACGGTCCCACTCTGCGGTTTCAGAGGCATGGTTTCCGACGAACGGTCCCAATAGCACAACGACCGATACTCTTTGCCGTCCAGCGCACAATCGTAGGTCGAAAGAAGGTACCCGGATGAGCCGGTTACGCGCCTGGACCAGTTGTCCGTGTAGCGGAATTTCACCCGCAGGAGGTCCATACGTGAAACAATTCCTTCGCTCCGGCTCCAACGGTGTGTAGGGCTGCCAACTTCACCCTCGGGCGTGATGTTCATCTCCACCCCCTGCTGCTTGAAGGACGCGCTGCGCACCTTCGCCTCCTGCTCACGGATGAGCGCGAGGGCCTCGTCGCGGGTGGGTAGAAAAGACGCGGTCTGGAGAGAGGCAAGCAGAAGGATGGCTACGGGCATAGGACTATCTCCACGCTCTGGCGCGGGCGGACGGTCACATAGGACCATACACGTTTTATGGGCTTTGCAGGCCGTCTCCCTCGCCTATATGACCGTGTCACGAAGGATCGATCACTCCGCCGCGGTATCATTGCCCTCGACAACGCACGTCTCCCGCGACGATTCCGCGATGCTCACGGGCTCGCCTTCGGCGGCGCCTCGGAGTGAATTGCCGCGCACGATGCAATCCCGCACGTTCTCGGTGATCATGACGGCTGCCGTCTGGTGGCCGGAGGCATAGAACAGGTTCTCGGTAACGCGGATGTCGCGGGTCTGGGTCGCGTATTCGTCCCGATCGTCGATGCGGATCTCGCAGTCGCGGTCCGCATCGTCTTTACGGCCGTTTTCGCGGAAAATGTTGTTGACAACGACGATGCCCGCTACGTCCGGCGCCCAGAGGCCTTCGCGGCCGCTGTGTTCGACAACGTTGCCGATGAGCGTGCAGAAGGTGCTGTCGCGTTCGATGGTCACGCCGCGCGAACCGTTTTCGGTGATGAGATTGTCCGACGCGAGCACGTAGCTGCACCCCTCGAGGAAATAGCCGCCCATCTGGCTGCGCGTGACCCGGTTGTTGACGAAACGCCCGCGGTGGGCGTGGTAGAAATGCGTGCCGTCGGACTGGGAACCGTCGAGATCGCACCCTTCGACGACCCATTTCGCGGCGTGGTACAGTGTGATGTTGCCCTGGTCTTCACGGCTGCTGCCTTTCGCGGGCCCCGCTGCTTGCGCAAGATAATCGCCGTAATAATTGCAGCAGTTGCGTGTGGCGACGTCACGAATCCAAATCTCTTCGACGGGATGTTCCGCGTCCGTGCCGAAAATACCGACGCCGTTGCTGGAGAGGTCCTCGAAGCGCATATGAGCGATGTGGATGTTGCGGCATTGGCCGTACAGGCGGACTCCCGCGATGTTCGTGCCGGGGTCCCAGCTCTCGCGTTTGCCGGCGACTGTCCCTCCCTCAAAGCGGACATTCATCACGCCGTCGCCCCGGAAAGCCTGACCGTCTTCCTTGAGATCCTCCGTGAACACGAATCGCGCGCCATCCATGATCAGAGTCGTGTTGGAATGAATCCGCAGCCCGGCGGCGTTGTCGAGCCGGTAGGTCATGGGCGGAAAAACCACCGTACCGCCGGTTTCCCCCGCAGTATCGAGAGCCTGCTGGAGTTGAAGCATATAGCTCTGCGAACCGTCGACAACAAAACCCTCGGGCAGGAGCGCGGCCACGTTGACCTGGCACGAACTCGCACCATCCCCCGGCTTCTGCTCTCCCAGAGCAGGCCGGGCGCCGAGCGCCATGGCAAATATGCACAGTCCCGCCCATATAACTCCGGCCGCCGGCCACCCTGTCCGCCGCAATATGCCGCTATCGGACAAGGCTTTGTGTTCACTCACGTAAAAAGGGCTCATCACGCCGTCTCCTCAATACCCTGATCACCTCAGAGAATAGTGCGCGGAACCGTTGCAAGCAAACGGCCGTGTCCCGTTACCTTACGGGACCGGGGCCTCCCCGGTTATTCCGCCGCCGGCAGGCCTGTCCCCTGGAGAGACCATGCGCTTTTCTTACCTTGATCACTGGATTCACTCAAATCCGGCTTCTCAGGACTCGAACGAGGAACTCGTGGAGCCTCGCGGGCATCATCTTCTATAATAACGGCAACCGGAATTCTCGGAGGAAGCATGAAACGGATCATAGTAGCGGGGGTCTGTCTGGCAGCTCTGGCCGCCTGCAATCGAAGCCTCATTTCGGGGAAGGTGGTCAATATCAAGGGAGAAGCCCTTCCGGGCGTAGCGGTGCAGGTTGAGGGCGCTCGGTACCAGGCGCTCACCGATGGGTTGGGGCAATACCGGATACCTTACGTTCCCGGCGAAGTCGTCCTGCACTTCATGAAGACCGGTTATACGCCAGGCACCTTGGTGCTGTCCGCCAGTTCTCCCCGGGAAATCGAAGCCCAGGCAGTCTCTTTGTGGGAATTGCCCCTTGATAAGGGCGTTTACCTCTACGAAGACTACCGGTACCGCGAAACCACCAAGGTCGCCCCGGAGCAGTTCCTCTCGAAGGAGCGGCGCGCGGTCTACGCCACCCGGCGATGGCCCGAGGTCGAGACCATGGCGACGACGCCCCTGCTCCTGTGTTACAAGATGCCCGACTGGGATGTGCGCTTCTGCCGCATGGAGATGAAGGAGCTGTACGTTCCCCTTCCCGGGGGCGGTCTGGAAGAAGCCCAGGTATTGGCCCAGATCAAGACCATCCCCGTTCGGCTGCTTGCCATCGACCAACCCGACCGGCTCTTGTATCAACTCGAGCTGTCCGAACCCTTGAAACCCGGTACCTACGCGGTTCATTGGGGGGCGCTGGACGGAGCCACCGAGAACGACCCCCGCATCTTCATGTTCAGCGTTGTGGACTACACCCTCACCGCCCCATCGGAAAAACCCGCGGAAGGCCAAGAAAAAGAGGCGGCGCAGAAGTCTGAACCCGTCGAGACCCCGCCATCACAAGAGTCCAACGAGAACATTCCCGACGTGGACTAGCCTTCGCGTAAGGCGGCTCCCTATTTCTTCAGAATCTTGATTCGCAGATCCTTGAACTGGATCTTCATCGGCGGGCCGGGATGCATCTGCAGCGCAATGAACCCTTTGGCGCGCGACATCTTCGCATCGTTGTCGACCACCTCGCACATGAGTTTCCCGTTGATGCGCAGCGCGAGCTTGGGCCCTTCGGCCGTGATCTCGTAATCGTTCCACTCTTCAGGCTTGATGACTTTCTGGAGCTCCTCAGGGGACGCGAATTGCTCCTCCTGGCGCTGCCCGTCCGCCGCAATCACCGCGCGATACCCGCGCATCACTACACCGTTCCGGTCGTGCTGGAACAGACACCCGCTCCATTGGGCGCCCGCTTCCATATCCGCCTGATAACCCCACACGTCGTATTCCGGACGCCGCTCGCTGCGGAACTGCACCCCCGAGTTGCCGCCAACGAGGCGGTACTTGAACCGCATCACGAAATCCGCCGGCTGCGCCGGTTTCCAAAACACATAATGAGGTTTGACGCACGGCTTCTCCGGCGTGCTCTGCGACGTAATCGCGCCGTCCTCGACCCACCACCCGTCTGGTTTGCCGTCCCAGCCCGTGAGGTCTTTTCCGTTAAACATCGGGATGAAGCCATCCTTGTCCGGTTCCGGCAACGCGGCGCCCGCGTTATCTTCCACCGCGGCTCCCTCGCCCGCAAACGCCAGAAGGGCCGCCGAACAATACACCAGCAACGCTATCGCTGTTTTTCCCCTGGTCATCGTGCTTCTCCTGTGTCCGTTTCGCGTGTATTCTATCCCTTCCGAGCGCGGAAATTACACCTGC
>DAOLNV010000088.1 GCA_035416745.1 Candidatus Hydrogenedentota bacterium
ATAAGGGACGGCGTTCCCCGCATCATAAACGGAGACGTCGAATAGATTCCGCTTCACCGCAGGCGCCATTTCCTCCGCGTCCTTTGTGCCTCTGTGTGAGTTTCCCCAATCTTCGTGTTACCCGATTTGGGTCAGAAGCAAGCCGGAAACGCGGCCTGAGGACCCCAAGGACTGAAGCGGCCTCGCGCGGCCGTTGCCGCAACCACACCCGCGGCGCGAATCCGACGGGCGCGCCCGCCCGCCCGCGCAGGTTTCGCCCACCGTGTTCAACGGCCCCCAAAAGGCTGTGTAACGGACCCCGTGCCGGTTACTTCTTGAGCGCCAGGGCGACGAGCTCGGCCATGTGAAGGGGCCGGGCGTCGGTGAGGTGCGCAATCTGCTGGCGGCAACTGGTGCCGGACGCCACGACGTAGGCGCCCTTGGGCCGTTCGTTGATCATCCGCACCAGCGGCGCGGCCACCTCGAGCGAAAGTTTGTACTTCTCGCTCAACGCGCCGAACTGGCCGGCCATGCCGCAGCACCCCGAATCAAGGAGGTTCACGTGCGCGCCGGGGATCTTGCTGGCGAGTTTCTGTTGAACGGCCGGATCGGTGAGGGCCTTTGCGTGACAGTGGGCGTGGATGACCACCGCACCGAGTTCGCCGCGCCAGGAAAGGGCTTCCGGGGCCTCTTCGAGCACAGTGAAGAGGAACTCCTCGAAGAGGTAGCAGCGCGGGGCCACCTCGCTGGCGTGAGGAACGCCCAGCTCACGGTAATCCTGTTTGAACATGGCGAACGACGATGGTTCGAGGAACACGACGGGGTCATCGGGATACCGCTCGCGCAGGAGCGCGGCGTTGTGCGTGCCCAGGCGCTTGGCCATGTCGAGACGCCCCACGCTGAAGGCGGGGCGGCCGCAATCTTTCCGCCCTTTGGGCAGCACGACCTCGAAACCGGCGGCTTCGAGCACCGTTACCGCTGCAATACCGATATGAGGCTCGTTGTAACGGACGAACGTGTCGTCCCACAAGACGACGCGGCCCCGCGTGGCCGGAGGCGTTGCGGCACGCTCGTGGTTCGCGAACCACCTGTCGAAGCGCTGGAGCGCGAATTTCGGCAGGGGCCGTTCCGCGGCGAATCCCAGGGTCTTGTCCATAAGTCTGCGGAGCCATTTCCACTCGAGCATGGCGTTGGCGATACGGGGAACAAGACAGCCCAGGATGTTCATGGTCTCGACGGAGCTCACCATGCGGCCCCGAAGCCCAACGCCGGTCCGCTGGTGCCGCGCATGGAGCAGTTCGGCCTTCAAAAGGGCCATGTCGACGTTCGACGGACATTCCTTCTTGCACGCCTTGCAGGAGAGGCAGTTGCCGAGGGCTTCCTCCAATTCCGCGCACACCAGCGGGTCCGCGTCGCCGAAACGGTGTTCGAGCACCGCGCGTATGGTGTTGGCGCGGCCCCGAGTCGACATGATTTCTTCGCCGGCGGCGATGTAGGTCGGGCACATGGTCGGGGCGTCTTTGCGGCACCCGCCGCACCCGTTGCACTGTTCGAGATTTCCGGCGAACGACCCGTCTTTGTCGGCGAACGCAAGTACGGCGGGAAAGGGCAGCGTGAGCTCGTACCCATCGCCCATGCGCAGATTCGTGTCGATGCGGAACCCGTGCTCACCGGCGATGATCTTGCCCGGATTGAGGATGCGCTGTGGGTCGAAGAGCTCCTTGATCTCGCCCATGACCGCGAGCAGTTCGGGTCCTACCTGCTCCCTCATGAATTCGGTGCGCGCGATGCCGACGCCGTGTTCGCCGGCGAACGACGCGTTGAACCGCCGCGCGAGGCGGGAGGCCCCTTCCGCGAGTTTGCGGTATTTCGCGATGTCGCCCGCCTTGCGCAAATCGAGCACCGGCCGCACGTGAAGAAGTCCCGACGCGGCGTGGCCGTAGAACGAACCGAACAGGCCCAGCTCCTCCATGAGCGTTCGCAGTTCGTCCACGTAAGCGGGCAAGCGTTTGGGTTCGACCGCGACGTCTTCGATGCCCGGAACGGGTTTGGCGGGCCCTTTGCGTCCGGTGAGCAGGGACAGGCCGGCCTTGCGCATGTTCCAGACCATCTCCATTTGGGCGGGGTCGGTGACGATCAAGCTGCGTTTGCCGACGTTTCGGCGGGATGCTTCGGCGATGCGGTCCGGGGCATCGCGCTGGAACTCGACGATCAAAAACGCCTCGCAGGGCTCTTCGTCGAGGCGCATGAGGCCGCGGGCCGACTTGAACGCGAGCTGGCCTCTGGTTTGGTCGAAGAGAACACGGTCAGCGTGCTCGATGGCGGACGGGTCGAGGTCGGCGAATTCCACCGTGGCCTGCATGGCTTCCGCGACGGAATCGAAGAAGAAGATAACAAGGCCGGTGATGTCCGGCGGCAGGGGCACAATCCGCAGCTCGGCGGAGAAGATGCCCGCGAGCGTGCCTTCACTGCCCGAGACGATCTTGCACAGATCGCCGGGAGCGCGCAGGTACCGGTCAAGGCCGTAGCCCGGCCAGCGTTTGACTAGAATGTCGGGAAACCAGTGTTCGATCTCGGCCGCGTGGTATTCGACGAGCTCCCGGACCCGCGCGTTTTCGGCGGCCAATGCGGGATGCTCCGCGCCGATGGTCGCGACGCGGCCGTCGGCAAGCACCACCTCGAGGGAAACGACGTGTTCGGCGGTTGTGCCGTGAACCGGCGCCCGGGCGCCCGAGGAATTGTTGGCGATCATGCCGCCGAGGGTGGCCCGGGGGCTTGTGGCAACGTCCGGCCCGAAGCAGTAACCCGCGGGCTTGAGAAGCGCGTTGAGTTGATCGAGAACCACCCCGGCCTGCACGCGGACCGTGCACTTCTCGAGGTCGAGGTCCCAGATCCGGCGGTTGTGGCGGGCGAAATCCACGATGAGCCCATCGCCCACCGCGCCGCCGGCAAGCCCCGTGCCCGCGCCGCGCGGCGTGACCGGCACGCCGGCTTCGGCGGCCGCTTGGATTGCGGAAACGGCTTCCTGGGCTGATTTCGGGAACGCGACGGCGTCGGGGCGCATCTGATAAATAGACGCATCGGTCGCGTACAGTATGCGCGTCAAGTCGTCGGTGCGAATCTCACACCCGGCGGAATTCAGGGTTCCGGATTGTGCCTTCGTGATCATATGATTGCTCTACATCGTTTATGCAACTGGGGTTTGGGCACAGTTGCGCCGCCATGTCCGCCCCCTCGCCCGGATGGAATCGCTTCGGAAGCGCGCTTCCGCGAAAACAACAAAAGGCGGGTTCCCGTTGTTTCATGCGTTCATGGAACCGCGCGTGGTATTATCGCGAACCGCGAACACAAACGAAGGGACAACTTGCCCTATGATCGACATTTCGAATCCAGAAATCCAGTTTGCCATGGAGGCCGTCCGGTCCGGCGCGTTGTTGGCGCGCGAAGTCGAGCGCGAAATGGTTGAGCCGGCCTTGACCAAGGACGACCGGTCGCCCGTCACGGTGGCCGATTTCGCGGTGCAGGGGCTCATCGGGCGCCTGCTCGAGACGGCCTTCCGGGAGGCAGTCCTGGTAGCCGAGGAGGATTCCACCCAGTTGCGCGTGCCCGAAGCGGACATGACGTGCCGCCGCGTAGCCGAGTACGTAGGGCGACATTTCCCCAATGCCACGCCGCAGACTGTGTGCGCGTGGATAGATCACGGCAACGCGGCGCCGTGCGAGCGGTTCTGGACCCTCGACCCCATAGATGGCACGAAGGGATTTCTCCGCGGAGATCAGTATGCGGTCGGAATGGCGTTGCTCGAAGGGGGCGAGGTGGCGATCGGCGCGATCGGGTGCCCCAACCTGAGCGAGGCGCATCGTCCGGATGTCGGGGGCAGCGGAACGCTCATGATCGCCGCGCGCGGCCAGGGGGCGTGGTGGCAGCCCCTCGATAACGGGGGAGAGTTGCAGCCCTTACGCGTTTCCGAAACCGCGGACACGGCGCGGATGCGCATCCTGCGCTCGTTTGAAACAGGCCACACCAACGTGGGCCGCATCGAGCGCATGGCTGCGGCGGTTGGCGTCACGGCAGCGCCCGTACGCATGGACAGCCAGGCGAAGTATGCGGTGTTGGCGTCGGGCCATGCCGAATTGCTGCTGCGCCTGCTCACCCAGAAACAGCCCGACTACCGGGAACGCATCTGGGACCAGGCGGCCGGCGCATTGATCACCGAAGAGGCCGGGGGACGGATCACGGACCTCGACGGGAAGAAGCTCGATTTCTCGGCGGGGCGCACCCTCGCCAACAACCGCGGCGTGTGCGCGTCGAACGGCCACGTGCATGAGGTTGTGCTGGAGACGTTGCGGGAGGTTTGCGCAGGGTAGCCATGCGCGGGAGTGCCGGCCGAAGCGAACGAGACCCGTGGGACGTATGACAAGCATCGGGCGTATGGGAAATATGCGCCTCCTATGTCCCGTTCTTCGTTTGATTTCTGGCGTTCGGACGGGATGACCGCTTCGGAGATTGCCATGAAATACGCGAATGACAAACGGAACGCCCCGCGGCTCTGCTCGGGGAGGCGAATTTTCCTGCGAGACGCGGCCGCATGCGTGCTGGCGTTACTCGGCGCCAGCCGCGGCCCTCGTGCAGTCAGCGCCACCGATACCGGCGCGCTCCGAGACGTCCGGGCCAGGACTCTTCGCTACATCGAGAACATGCGGTTCGAGGGCCAGCCCTACGGGCGGTACCGCTACGCGGCTGAGATGCCCGAGCCCACGCTCTATAGTTCCACTTACGCCGCAATGACACGGGGCCTCTACCGCGACCTTGGTTCGTTGACGGACGCCGAACGCCGGGAGTGGGTGGAATACCTCCAATCGCATCAGGAAGAGGACGGGCTGTTTGCCGACCCGCGAATTGCCGGCGAAGGCTGGTACAAAGGCGATCCAGAGTGGTGTGGACGCCGCCACCTGAGTTGTCACGTCGTTGCCGCGTTGACGTGTCTGGGAACCGTGGCGCAGAAGCCGTTCCGCTGGCTGGAACCGTTTTTCGACGAGCACCATATGACGGCGTGGCTTGAGGCCCGCGAATGGCAGCAAAATGCTGATACGGTGGGCAACGAGGTGCTCAACGTGGGCACCCTGCTTCAATACGCCCGCGATTTCCAGCAAGAGCCGCGCGCCGCTGATGCCGTCCGCACGATGCTCGAATGGCTCTCCCACCATCAGGTGAAGGCAGAGACGGGCCTCTGGGGCAGCTTCGACACCAGCGACAACAAGGGGCTTTCACGCGGCGTCCAGGGGGCCTACCACTTCTGGCTGCTGTTCTTCTACGACCGCAAAGCGCTTCCGTATCCCGAGCGGGCCGTCGACCACGTGCTTCGAACAGAGAACCCCGCCGGCGGTTTCGGCTGGGGTGTTCATGGTCCGCGCAGCAGCGCCTGCGAGGACATCGACTCGATCGACCCGCTGGCCCGCATGACCTTTCTCGCTGACTACCGCAAACAGGAAATCCAACAGGCGCTGCAGCGGGCCTTACCCCACGTGTTGTCGAACCACAACGAAGACGGCGGTTTCTCGTTCATCCGCGGCGCCACGTTTACCTACGGTCATCCTTTGCTCTCATCCAGCAGCAACGGCAGCGGCATGTTTCCTACGTGGTTTCGAACACTGTCGCTGGCGTACTTGGGCAAAGCCCTGCCCGATTCGATGGCCGGAGGTTTCAACTGGGACTTCCAAAACTGCCCCGGCATTCAATTCTGGCTGGTCAACAATGGAGAATCCGATACGTAGACCCCTTATACCATAGGCATACCCGGTGATGACGGCCGATGCAGCCGATGGCTCTTGGATGACGGGTTGCGCGCTTGACCCTGGTCAAGGGCTGGCAGCGATGGGCGGTATTGCGCAAGGGCAATCTCCTATTCGACAGGAGGAACAGGCATATGGTGGTTGGAGTGATTTGAATGACCGCGAGCACCAGGATCTGTCCTTAGACCTCGCGCCTCTGTCGAACAGGGCTTGTTACAGCGAGCAACACTGCGATGGGAATACGGCAAAACAGTTCATTCGCAGGAGGGAGGATAGGGCCCTATGAAACGCATCATCTCGGTTACCGTCAAGCCGCTGATTCGGCGAGCGGGCCGCCGGCTCGCACTCTCGTTGGGTCAACTGGTTTGGCTCACCCTGGCCGCGAACATATTGCCCGGTAGCGCGTACGGTCAGCAGCCGGAACATGCGGTGAACGGGCCTGTCGCGGGCCCGGCGCATCAAAGCGGGCTCGAGTGCATCGGCAAGCTCCAACCCCGCCGCTCTGAACAGATCGACGGCTCCCGGTGGGGCGTCTCGTGCCACTGGATTGCCGACAAACACGAACTGCCGGTCGAAAAGCAGCTCGACCAACTGGCCTGGCTCGGCGCCAAATGGGTCTTGCTCTGTCCCGACTGGGACCGTATCGAGACCGAGAAGGGCAAGTACGACTGGAACAGCTCGGCCCACTGTTTCGATGACGCCGTCGCCGGCATGGCCGCGCGCAGGATCGCGCCCGTGATCCAGGTCTACGGCGGGAACCGGCTCTACATGCTGTTCGAGCCGGACCCGAACGGGCGGCCGCTGGCCGATGCCGCCAAACTGCTCGACGACCCCGGGGTCCGCGACGCCTGGCGCAGGTTTCTCGAAGCATTGGTCGACCGCTACCACGACCGCGTGAAGGTCTGGGAGATCTGGAATGAGCCGAACTACAGCGGTTTCTGGATGAGGGAAACCACGGTGCAGGAGTACGGGCGGCTCGTTGCGGAAGCCGCCGCCGTGATCCGGCGCGTTGACCCGGAGGCCGTCATTCTCGCCGGCTCGACCGCCATGGTTCCGTTGGATTTTGCGCAGGGGTTTCTGGCCAGCGACGGGGCGGACAGCTTCGACCATTGGTCCGTGCATCCTTATGGCGAATTGCCGGAGCAGCAGAACAAGTCGATCGCGAGCGTTCAAAAGCTTCTCAGCGAGCATGGGAAATCCCCCGTGTTCTGGCAGAGCGAATGCGGATTTCCCTCCAGCGCCTACACGGGAGGCTGGGGGTATGGCGGGCCTTGGGACGAAACGAAACACGCGAAATGGGTGCTCAGGCGGCTGCTCTCCGACGCCATGCTCGGCGCGCAAGCCTCGATCTACTTCGTGCTGAACGACTATCCCTGCTTGCTCGAGGGCGGGCCCGATAAGGGCAAAATGGGCGTGAACCGCAAGGGACTGTACGCCGCCGAATCGTGGACCCCCAAACCAGCCGCCCATGCTTATCGAAACCTCGCCGGTCTGATTGATGACCGATTCGAAGCCAGCCCGGCCCCGGTTACTGTCCAGGTTGTGGACGGCGGCTCGTTCGGCCAGACGGCTGCGGATAGCGTCAGCATATTCACCCTCCGCGAAAAGGCGACCGGCTCGCCGATGGTGGTTTACTGGCTGGCCGTGCCGATGCAGACCGAACTCTCGTTGGGCAAGATCACGCTCGGTATCGAGGCCCAGCGGCTCGAGGACGCCATCCTTGTAGACCTCTTGGACGGCAGGGTCTACCAGGTTCCTCCCCCTCGCGACGCGGGCGGCACGGCGACGTTCGAAAATCTGCCCTTGAGCGATTCCCCGCTGGTTCTCTGCGCCCGCGCCGTGGTTGAGCCGCTTGTCGTGGCTGGGCAACGCCGGTTATTGCGGCACGGCTGGCAGATGCAATCGTCGGTGCTTGTTCCCGAGGACGGCTCGCAGATTTCGACCGCCAGCTACACGCCCCGACAGTGGCACAACACCTCGGCGCCGTCCACTGTTCTTAGCGTGCTCGTGAAGAACGGCATATATCCGGACCCCCGAACCGGGCTGAACAGCTGCCAGATACCCGATTCATCGGATGAGTTCAACGGTGCGCACGACCTGGCCAGATTCACCCACTTGCCCGACGGGCGGAACCCGTGGCGCGACCCCTACTGGTTCCGCAAAGAGTTTACGCTGCCGCGTCTGCCCGCCGATCGCCGCATCTGGCTGCACCTCGATTGCATCAACTACCGGGCTGAGGCGTGGCTGAACGGGAATCGGGTGGCCGATGGTGACACGATGGTCGGCTGCTTCGAACGATTCGTTTTCGATGTCACGACGTACGCCGGGGAAGGGGCCAACGTGCTGGCCGTCAAGATCCTTCCCGTGGACCATCCCGGCACGCCGGAAGCGCAACTCGAGCCGTTCGGCCCATGCCGAAACTACCAAAAGGAGATCATGCAGGACGCCACCGTCGTCATGTCGATAGGTTACGACTGCATGCCGACGGTGCCCGACCGCAACATGGGCATACTTCAAGACGTTTGGGTGGATTGGACGGGGCCAGTGTCCATCTGTCATCCGTTCGTGGTTACCGAACTGCCATTGCCGGAAACGAGCCGCGCCACGCTCCGAGTCTCCACCGAACTGGTCAATGCAACGGATACTCCCGTGCAGGGCGTGTTGCGCGGCCGGATCGCGGGGACGGACGTCGCGTCCGAGCAGACCGTCGACCTGAAGCCAGGGGAAACGAAGAGCGTCGCCATAGCGCCCACCCCCGTGATGCACAACCCGCGCCTCTGGTGGCCCAACGGCTACGGCGACCAGCCGCTGTATGACCTGGAACTCACCTTCGAGACCGGTGGGACCGTTTCGGACGAGCGGACGGTCCGGTTCGGCGTGCGGCAGATCGCGAGTGAAATGCACGAGCGCGACGGGTACTTCGGGCGGCGTTTCCTCATCAATGGGCGTAGAATTCTTTGTCGCGGCGGCTACCTGCAGCCGGAAATCCTGTTCGACTGGGACGCCGCCCGCTTCGAGACCGAGATCCGCTATTTCACCGAAGCCAACCTGAACCTGGTCTATTTCGAAGACATCCCGAACCCGCCCGATGAGTTCATGGACCTCTGCGACCGGTACGGGTTGTTGTTGGGCAACTGTTACTACGGTTGCTACTGGCTGGTGCCCTGGATGCCGCAGCCGCCGGACGCGGAGTTGATTGCGCGCGGCACGGTGGACATCATCAAACGGTACCGAAACCATCCCAGCCTGCTGCTGCACATGGCCATGAACGAAGGCGAGACGCGGGAAGACGTCTACGCTCGGTGGCGAAGAGATGTTGTTGACCACGACGGCACCCGGCCGTTTATCCCCTCCGGCTCGTTTCCCGACTACCGCGTGAATCCGGAGCTGAACGCCAAACACGTATCCGGGACGGCCCTGGCAAACATACGAAAGACAAGCACGCCCGGGTGGATCAAACCGGATACGCCGGTGGGCATGAACGACTACGCGCCGAAATCGTACGGTTGGGTCGAGCCGGCCGAGTACTTCAACTGGGTCCGCGAAGCGGGTAACTGGATGTTCATGATGGAAAGCGGCTCGCCGTCGGTGCCGCCGATGTCGTCACTCGCCCGGTTCCTTCCCGATTTGATGGCGCCGTCCGACCGGTTCGCGCCGGACGCCGTTTGGGCGCATCATGACGCCTGCGGTTACTTCAAGCCCTACGACGAAGCATTGCGCCGCCTGCACGGCGACGCGGAAAGCGCGGCCGACTACGCCTGGAAAGCCCACCTGCTCACCGCGGATCAGCACCGGGCGATGTTTGAGGCGGTCCAGCATCGCCTGTGGGACATCACGAGCGGGTTCACCCAATGGAAGATCAATGCTTGCTGGCCCAGCGTGGAATGGCAGCTCGTCGATTGGTACCTGAAGCCGATGGTCAGTTACTTCTACACGAAGCGTGCTTGCGAACCCCTGCACGTGCAGTTGAACCAGCCAGACCGAACGGTAAGCGTCATCAACAAGGAAGCGGCGCCGCGCGAGGGGCTCAAGATGCGTGCGAGGGTACTTGACGCTAACGCCCAAGTGCTCTGGGAAAAGGCAACCGAGTTAGACGCGCCGGCCGACGGCTATCGGGAGTTGTTTGTGGTTCCCGAGCCGCCCGGGGCGTCGCCGGTGTACTTCGTCAAACTCGAATTGAACGACGTACAGGGCCAGCCGGTTTCCGACAACTTTTACTGGCTGTTGGCGCAAGGCGCCGAAGACTACAAGTCACTGCAATCGTTACCCATGACCGGGCTTGACGCGGCATGTGAGGTCGAGACCGGGGCGGTCGAAACGATTGCCCGCGTCAAGATTGGCAACCCGTCGTCGCAGCTCGCGTTCTTCGTCCAACTCTCACTGGTGGACGGCCCTCGCGGCCAGGAAATCCTGCCGGTGCTCTGGGACGACAACTACTTCAGCCTGTTGCCCGGGGAATCGCGCGAGATCGCGGGCCGATTCGTCTCCAGGGACGCCGCGGGCCGGGACCCGCGATTGGAAGTGGGCGGATGGAACGTCCAGACGAAATACGACTGCGCCGATTTGAAAGCTTCCAAGACGGAGTTCAAGGCGCAGGAGCCGGTGACGGTAACAGCCCGTATCAGTCACACGTTCCTTGATGGCAGCCGGGTGGCGTTGCTGGCCGACGGACGGCCCGTCGGCGCCAAATGGGCGTGGGCTAGAGGCGACAGCACAGACGAAATCGTGTTTGAAACCGCTTTCTCCGAGCCCGGCGCCCACACGCTGTCCGTCGGAGCACAGAGCGTTCGCGTGAAGGTGAATCCCTAGGGCTTGAACGGCCCGTCCCGCGGGCGGCTCGTAGGCGTTCGCGTACCCCGGGCTAAGGTTGAGGACGGGTTCCACTCGTAAGCCAATCGAGCGAGAACCGCACGAAACGGACCCACTCGCGCCGGTGTTTCTCGCCCCCCTCGAACAAGAGTCCAATATCGCCATCCGGAAGCCGCACCATCGTGGAATAGGACGACGGCCCGCCGTGGATCAGTCGTTTCACGGGCCAGGTCTTTCCCTCGTCGTAGCTCAGCCGGACCGTCATCCTCGTCCGCTCGACGGCGCCGTATGTTTCACCCCTGTTGTCCGGATTCGCAAACAACAGCAGGTCTTTGCCGCTGTTCCCGGGCGCGCTGCAGCGGATGATGCTTGCCTGGCACGGACATTCGTTCAAGGCCTGGTCCCAGTAGAACCTCGACCACGTCTGGCCTTCGTTGTTGCTCAGGGCGACACCCCGGCAACCCTTCCCCATATTCCCGCGCACGTTGAGCATCAATGTCCCGTCCGTCAGTTCGACCACCTGGCTCTCGTCCGAGTATTCGGGCACTCTCGCGCCGAACGTCCAGTGCTTTCCATGGTCGTCGCTGTAGACCACGCAGGAAAAGTATTCCTCCTCGACTTCTTCCCGGGTTTCACCCACGTAGCCGGGGATGACAAGGCGGCCGGTCTTCGTCTGAATGCCTGCGCCCGGGCCCGGCACAAAACGGTCGTCATAGGTGGTGGCGAGTTGCCCCGCATCGAAGGGTCCGGACCAGGTCTGTCCGTTGTCCGTACTGGTGAGCAGCAGATGCCGGTGATGGTCCGGCCTGACCTTGTGCGCGCTGATGCACCAGAGAATGATGGTGTTGGCAGGACGGTCGACGACGGCGCAGGGATTCATCAGCGCCTCGTTCCCCTCGCCGTGCACCAGAACCTGCATGGGCAGCCACGTCCGGCCCCCATCAACGCTCCGCCGCAGCACCATATCCGTCGGGCTGGCGTCGGCGATGGATTCCTTGCGGGCTTCGCAGAAAGCCAGCACCGAACCGTCGGGCGCAAGGAGCATCGCCGGAATCCGGTACGTGTTTACCCCATCCATCCCGCTGGCAAACACGTCGGTGAATTCAGGCGCGCCCCGCCGCGCTTCTATGGGAGGGCCGGCCACGACCCGGAAACCCGTATCTACCAGCGAGGCGGACGGAATGTCGTGGTTGCGGCGGGCGGACCGGCAGTGGCCGCCGATCGTGAGCCAACTCCCGCCCCGAATTACGCGGTGGTCGGCCAGCGCGGGCCCTGCCGGGTCAATCGCCGGCTCGTCCCCGTAGTACGAATGCCAGTCGTGGCACCATTCCGAGGCGTTTCCGCTCATGTCGTAGAGGCCCCACGGATTCGGAGGTTTCAAGCCTACGGGCCGGGCATGCTGGTCCTCCGTAATCATTGCGGTCCCCCGCCACCAGGCCTGGCGATCGATGTCGTCATAGGCCGGATCATCGCCCCAGTAAAACCGTGTCGCCGTGCCCGCCCGGCATGCCCACTCCCACTCCGCTTCCGTCGGCAACCGGAATGTTCGCCCCGACAGGCTGCTCACCTTCGCGGCAAACGACTGCGCGTCGTCCCACGTGACGCAAACCGCAGGAGTCTTCGGCTCGCCGGTCACGTATTCTCTGCCCGACCACGGCGCGGTGCCCATGACGGCTTGCCACTGTTCCTTCGTGACCTCGTACTTTCCCATCCAAAGACCGTGAGACAACGTGACCCGGTGTTGCGGAGTCTCCTTGTTGGGGTACGCGTCCTGTTCGTTCGCGTACTGGCCCATCATGAAGGTTCCTGGCGGGATCCACACCATTTCCAGAGGTACGTTGCCGGGAAGCATCACCGTTTCCGGTGAGGCGGTTCCTGCCATGTGGGCGCACCCGCCCGCCAGAAAGACGCAAACAACAAACGCCGGGATAGGGGACAGCCACGCGCTCTTCTTCATAGCATGTTCTCCGCGGAATGACGTTCAGCCTCTCGGGCAAGCGTACATTATCCCGCGGCGTGGAGGAAAGCCGCCCGGCCTCGCCTGCACGGCCCCTTCCGTTCAACCCCATCCTGATGCGCGCCAAACAAGCTGGGCATACGGATGGTTGCCGGCGAAACAACGACCAGACCCCTTGTGATAATCTTACGGATGCGCCGCCCGCTGGACACGAGTCGAATACGGCAGTGTAGGCTCATGTGCCGCACAATCGCAGCGTGCCGGGAAAAAGCAAGAACAGTTCGAGCGCCGTGAATCTAACCGTACGATTAGGAGGCGGCTATGACCAATATCCTCATCATGGCAATGCTGGCGGCGGGCGCAACCACCGTGGCGGAGGCAACGCCTGAACACAGCGTCGACCCATTCCAGCGGGCGGGATTGCATCCCATTGTGAGGGAGCGGCCCGGCCCCGACTTCTTCGAAGGGGCGTTACTGGGCAATGGCGGCCTGGGGGCCGTCGCGACAACCCGGCCCGACGCCGTCGTCATACATTTCGGCCACAACAACGTGTGGGACATCCGCATCGCCGAAGACAACAAGGACAAGATCAGCACCTTCGCGGAGGTCTTCGAAAAGGTCAAGGCGATCCCGGCCGACGCGCCCAGTCTGGAGTCGGACCCCTGGTACCGGGAATACATGCGGATGACCCATGCGAATTACGAAAAACCCTATCCCAGGCCGTTTCCGTGTGGCTCGTTGTTGTTGGGTTTCGACCGGCGCGAGGTCGAACTGCTGGGCTACCGCCTGGATATCGCGACGGGATTGTGCGCCGTCAATCTCCTGCTCGAACGGAAGCCCGCCCAGCTTCAGATATTCGCGGACATGGACAGCGACCGCCTCTGGCTCCGCCTCGTTGATGCCGAAAACAAGCCCTTGCCCAATTGTTTCGAGCGGGTGAAGCTCATCCCGGACCCGGACGCGCCGAAGGACATACCCGGCCCCCAGGCAAGCGAAAATGAGAACGGCGGCCTGCTGTCGTTTCGACAGGTGTTGCCCTTCAATGAGCCCGTCAACGGCAAGCCCGGCGAGACGAGTCCCAAGGACCGGGCATTTCGGTTGTCCGTGCGGGTAAATGGAAAGCTCGAGGCGACGGAACGCATCGATTGGGAGGGGCGCCCGCGCCGGATGAGCCAATTGGAGCGCTCCCTCGTTTCGCGTGAACCGTTTTGGGCTTCCGTGCAGCTCGATGAAGGTTTGGCTTCGGACATTGATGCCGCGCCGGGCGACGTTCCGCGGCCTGCGGACGAGCTGTTCGCCTCAGCGGCGAACCGCGCTCAAGAAGTGTGGCGGGACTACTGGAACCGGTCCGGCGTGGCGCTCGACGATGCGTTCCTGGAGCGCGTGTGGTACTGGAACCACTATTTCTTCAACTGCGCAGCGAAACCGGGCGTCAACTGTCCGGGGCTGTTCGCGAATTGGAGCTATCGCGGTATCGGTACGGCGTGGCACGGCGATTACCACATGAACTACAACGCGCAACAGGCGTTTTGGCTGCCGTTCTCGAGCAACCGGCTCGAGAAGAACCTGCCCTACGTGGAACTCGTCGAGCGGCTGTTGCCGCTGAGCCGAAAGTGGGCGCACGAGTACTACGGCATGCGCGGCGCCTACTTCCCGCATTCTGCGTACCCCGTCGAGATGACGATGTCGCCGTATCCCGTGCCGACATGGGGCTGGGAGATTTGCGAGACTCCCTGGAGCGTACAAGGGCTCTGGTGGCATTACCTGTACACCAAGGACGAGGACTTCCTGAGGCAGCGCGCCTTCGTGCCGATTCGCGATGCGGTGTTGTTCCTCGTGGACTATATGAAGCGTCCTGAGGCGCACGGGCCCCAGTGGGGAGATGACAAGTATCACGTGTTTCCCACGGTGCCGCCGGAACTGTACGGGTTGAAGCCCGGCTTCAAATACAACAACGACTGCCTCGTGGATTTGACGTTAATCAAGTTCATCATGAACGCCTACCTGGAAGCGGTATCCGTACTGGGCGAAGAGAAGAATGAGGCCGAGACGGTCCGCGATGTGAGCGATATCCTCGCTCATTTCCCCGAATATCCCACGGCGGAATCGAAACGGGGCAAGGTGTTCGTCTCCGTGCCCGGCGAACATTCTGAAGTGGTGTTCAACGTACCGAACAATCTGATGACGGTGTTTCCTGGTGAAGATCACGGGCTGCATTCGCCGGAGGATACGTTTGCGGTCCTCGTGAACTCGTTTCGCAACCATCAGAACGAGGGCGGCAACGACCTGGTGTTTCTGAATCTCCAGGCGGCGCGGCTAGGCCTCTTGGACCTCGACCGGTTCAAACGGCAGATCAATTACTGCCTGCTCGAGAACGGAACCTGCGCCGATATGGTTCTGCAGGTCCACGGACGCTACGACGACACGACGCCGTTCGATTTCATGCGGCCAATGGGTATCTGGTTTGAGAACTTCGGCCTGCCCGTGGTGCTCAACGAATGCCTCATGCAAAGTTACAATGGCACGATCCGCCTCTTCCCGAACTGGCCGCTTGACCGGCCTGCCGCGTTCGCGACGCTGCGCGCCGCCGGCGCGTTCCTGGTCAGTGCGTCTTGCGCGAACGGCGAAATCGAGCAGGTGAGAGTTCTCAGCGAGGCAGGAGGCCCGCTTCGCATCTTGAATCCGTGGAAGGCCGGGGCGCGGCTCATCACCGGCACGGGCCAAACCGTCGTAACAGACGGACTAATCGAAGTGCCGACCACGGCGGGAGATACCCTTTCCCTGTCGCCCGCCCATGGCAGAGAATAGCGGGGTCACGAACGGGCCGCTTACAGGCTTACGGATTCCCCCTCTTCCGCGCCATCGGCGCGAAACATGTGCCTACAGACTTCCGGTTTCCCCCTCTTCAGCGCCAAAGGCGCGAAACATACCAGCCTGGCCTGAAGGGCCAGGTAACCGGCATCAAACAAGCAGGTAGGGCTGAAGGCCCGAAACATCCTCGCGGGTTTACGGCTTCCCCCTCTTGAGCGCCTCACACGGCGGAAGCTCCCGGCGAAGAACGGCGCATGGCGTCCTGGACCACCGATTCCACCTGCCCGGCCCCTTTGAAGAAAAACCGCAGGGTAAGGTCCGGCGACCAGATCCAGCGCTGCCGCCTCGCCGGATTATTGCTCCGGATCTCGAGGCACCGTCCGAACAGTCCGGAGGCGCAACATACCCCCGTGATGGTTTCCAGGTCGCCTTGGGGGTTTTGTCCGGGATACCACATGCCGATTTCCTGGGTCAGGCAGTGGAAAAGGTCCGTCAGAGCAAGGCAACGGCGGTTTGTGACTACCAGGGACACTCGCCACAGCGGCGGCAGATTGAAACCGATTCGGTAACTCGGCCACGTAGTGCTCGAAACGGCCAGGAACCGCCGTTGTTCCCACAGCACGCGTTCGTCCGCCAGAAGAGGCGACGGTTTCCCGAGCTTCAAGAGAACGATGCCCATCGGCGCTCCTGTGCACGAACTGTCTCGCCACGTGCTTACGGGCAATGATCATATGTTGATGAGCGTTTTCGCGCAAGCAGTGCCTCCTTTTCGGATATAATCGGGCGCGCAAGAATGCATGAATCCACCATTGAGGGGAGGATTGCCATGTCCATGTGCCTGTTCTCTCTGTTTGTGGCCCTCGCCGCCTCGTCTGAACACGTCATCACGGTGCCGGAACGCCTCTTGACGCCCGAGGACGGCCTGCTGCTGGGAAACGGCGACCTGAGCGTGAGCGTGTATCAGGCCGCTGACCGGATCCTCTGGCGGTTCGGCAAGAACGACGTCTGGGACCGGCGGCTGGATTTCAGCGATGACCCCACGCCCGCCGACATCAATGAGATTGCCCACGGCATCGAAGTCGAGGGGTGGAAATGCCCCCCTTATGGCGGGCCCGTCGAGGCGACAAAGGGAACAGACAACCCGCAACGCATGAAGGAGCTCTGTGTGGGAGCCCCCGACAGCTACAACAAACGCCCCTATCCCTGTCCTAAGCCCGTGGGCGAACTGGCGATGCAACTGCCGCAGGACCAAATGGGGCTGCAGCTCGAACAGCGCCTTCTCATCGAACAGGGCATGCTCGAGATCCGGTGCACATGGCGCAGCGGCGTGACGCTGACTATCGGGTGTTTCGTGCATCCCGCGCAGAACGCTCTCGTCGTTAACTGGGAAGTCTCAAACTGGACGCCCCAGAGCCGTACCGGAAACAGCGGGCCGCCAGTCTGGTTTTCGCTCTATCGATGGGCGGACCCGGACATCCGGTCCTTTGGGGCCCGGTTCGAAGCCGAGTACCGCCACGGCGCGTTCAAATCGATGGCCTGGGACAAGGTTACGCCGCTGCCGCCTCCCTCGGTCACGCAAACGGGCGGCGCGCCGGCCATCGAACAGACCTTCCCCCCCGACCCGACATTTCCACAAGGTTTCAAGTACCTGCTCGCGCCGGTTTCGCCTGCGAGCGACGTGCACCAGGTTGACATGACGCCTACCGGCGAGGCTCGGCTGCGTCTGATGCCGCGCAACGACGCGGCCGCCGGACAACTGGCCGTCCTCGTTACGACCAATAGCGATCCGGACGGGCCGGATGCCGCGATGGCGCGCGCGACGGCCCAACTCAGCGCGAAGTTCGAGGAAACATTGCAGTTGTGGCGCGCGGAGAACCGCGATGCTGCCGCGGAATTCTGGGCCAAGTCGTCCGTGCGCGTGGCGGACCCTCTTATCGAGAATCTCTGGTATGAAACGCTCCATGCCCGGCGCTGCACCAACCGGCCCGATACGCCGCCCCCGGGACTGTTCCTGCCCAGCACGGTCCAGGACTATTCCCACTGGCACGGCGATTATCACACGAACTACAACCTGCAGGAACCGTTCTGGGGCGACTATACGGCCAACCATTTCGATTTGGGCGATGCCTACTTCAAGGCCATCGATTATCTGATTCCCATCGGCCGCACCATCGCGTGCGATTACTACCACACGCGCGGCGTATTCTTTCAACTCAGCGGGTATCCCATTCTCCATGCCTCCGACCCGCTGGGCTGCGTTCCCATGGGACGCATGGCCTACATGACGGGATGGGTGGCCAATCAATACTGGTGGCGCTACAAATACAGCATGGACAAGGAATGGCTGCGCAATACCGGGTATCCAGTCATTCGGGATGCGGCGCTATTCTACACCGATTTCCTCAAGAAGGGCGAGGACGGCTTGTATCACGCATTCCCGAGCAACCAGGGCGAGGATGGCTTCTCAGGCAACGCCAAGGATTATACAGACAGGCCGCAGGTCATGCGCCATCTGAGGTACACGCTCCGCGCTGCCGTCAGTGCGAGCGAAGTCCTCGACACCGATGCGGACCTGCGCGCGGAATGGCGCGAGCGGCTCGAGCACTGCGCGGGCGACGATGGCATGCCGCTGCCCGTGCTGTCCGGCATGGAAAAAGTCTGCTACGAAGCCAATCCGCCTGAATTTGGTGTGGGACGGCCTTACCGGCCGCAACCGGAGACGATAGAGGGCGCCCCGTGGCCGGCGGAGGAAGATGGTTTCTTCAGTTGGTATTTCGGACAGTTTCCCTGGTCCGTCATGCAACGCTTGCGCGCGGGCGATTTCGTTGCGGACCGCGATTTTCCCATGTTCCGCAAGATGGTCGAACGCTGGCGGCATCCCAACGGCCTGTGTTGGGGGATGGCGATCGCCAATTACGGCCACGCCGGCGCATGGACGGAGTCGCTCGGAGCTCTCGCGCCGCTCCAGGAGACGATGCTGCAAAGCTGGGACGGCGCCATTCGGCTCTTCCCCGCGTGGCCGCGAAATCTTGACGCCAGTTTCACCACATTGCGCGCGGAAGGCGCGTTCCTCGTGTCGGCAACGTGGCAAGAGGGCCTGTTGCAGGAGGCTCGCATCGTCAGCGAGCAAGGCGGCCCGTGCCGTGTCTGGAAGCCCTGGGAAACCGTGACCGTGCTGGATGCGGCCGGAAACCCCGTTGCAGTCCAAGAGCAGGACGGAATCGCCGCATTCGAGACAGCACCTGGAGGCGCCTATACGATGTCGCACCCCTGACGCACCCGGCTGAATGCAACCTGATTGGAGTAAGGCGCTCTTTCGGGGCAAGAATAGGCGAAAATCCGGTCCCGCAATGCGTACCGTATGGTGGAGGTTGACTGCCATGCTCACTCAACTTAGGTGCCGGCAATTGGCTGAGCCGAAACGAGTCCACGTGCAATTGTCCCGTGCCAAACCACTATTGGGGCGAGCATTCGTCGCGCTTGCCGTGTTACTCGGCGTATGGCCCGCGACGGCACAGACTGCGGAGGGGGACAAACACCCAAGGCCTCCGGCCGTGGCCAGTGTGGAGAAGGTGCGGATTCTCGGCGAGCGCCTGTTTGAACGGGCCATCGACATCAAACAAGGCGGCCAGTTCATCGAACCGTTGTGCAACCTGATCCCGTCAATGCTGGCGCAACAGGTTGCCAATGACAGCTTCGAGGAAGAGCCCCCCTATAGGGTTGCCTACAAACAGGAACTGGATAAACCGTACCGGCCTTGGTATCCCGATGGCGCGGTGCACGCCGCCCAGTTCGCTCTCGATGCCGAGAACGCATTCAACGGCAGGCAGTGTCAGAGAATTGGTGTTCCTCAGGAGCGGTGCCGGGCCGGTGTTTCGCAGGACGGATTCTTTATCGCGGAAGGCGTCAATTACGCGCTGCGCCTGCATATGCGCGGCGAGGGAAACGTGCGGGTATGGGCGTCGCTGCACGGAAACGGCGGATATGCGGCCGGACCGGCGGACCTGGGCCGTGCCAGCGCGTCATGGGCGCCCGCTGAGCTGGTGCTCAAGGCCGCGCGAACCGTGGAAAACGCCACGCTCACGATCGAATGCGAGGGGCCGGGCACCCTCTGGCTGGACCGCGCATACCTGATCGAGGAAGGCGCCGTGCTGGGCCTGTGGCGCCAGGACGTCGTTGATGCGCTGAAAGCCCTGAATCCAGGCGTGATTCGCTGGGGCGGCAGCACGACGGAAGGCTACGAATGGACCGATTGCATCGGGCCGTGGGACAGGCGGGCGCCTTTCACGACATGCTGGGGCGGGCTCGAGCCAAACTTCGTCGGCATGGAAGAGTTCGTGCAACTCTGCCAGTACATCGGCGCGGAGCCCTTGCTGTGCTTGCGGTGGTCGGGAAAGAAGCCCGAGGACGCCGCCGCGCAGGTCGAGTATTTCAACGGCTCCGCCGAGACGCGTTGGGGCCGTATACGCGCGCAGAACGGGCATCCCGGCCCCTACAACGTCAAGTATTGGCAAATCGGCAACGAAGTCGGCGGGGCGGACTACGACGCCGCGGTTCTTGCGTTTGCACAAGCGATGAAGTCCGTCTGCCCGAACGTCAACGTCTTGTCCGCATTCTTTACGGAGAACACGTTGGCCAAAGGGGCCGGGTACATTGATTATCTCTGCCCGCACCACTACGGTTGCGGCGACCTTGCTGGCAAGGCCAATGATTTTCAGCACATGCGGGACCTGATCGCGCGAGATGCCGGCGGCCGTGACGTGCGCATCGCCGTGACCGAATGGAACACGACCGCCGGCGACTGGGGTCTCGGCCGCGCCACCCTGCAAACGCTGTCCAACGCCCTGATGTGCTCGCGCTACCACAACCTTATGCACCGGAACGCCGACCTCTGCGAGATCGCGGTACGGTCCAATCTGGTTGACAGTTTCGGGTCGGGGATCATCCAAACGGGGCCGGGATGGTATTACGTCGCGCCGACCTATTACGCGCAGCAGCTCTATCAGCGCGCGGCAGGCTCGCAGCCGCTGCGGCTCGAGCGCGAGTCAACGCTGCCGTGGACCGAGCAGCAGCCGGATCTCAGCGCAACGTTGAGTCCTGACGACAAGACCTTGCGCATATTTGCCGTCAACACGTCAACCGATCCGCACCCTGTGCTTTTCGAACTTCCCGGCGCGGGGGAATCAGCCACCGCCACTGTCTTGAAGGACCAGCAAAACGCGCTCTGTGCGGAGGTAATTAACACACGCGACGCTCCAGCACGTATCAAGCCGGCTGCGTATCCTCTCGAAACACGCGGAACAACCTTCGAATTCGCCTTCGAACCGTTGAGTCTTACCTTGCTGGAGGTGACGATGAGCCCGTGAAGCCCTGCTCGTCCGTCGAAAGGAAAAGAGCTCAGGACCGCCCGGGGTTAGGGAAACTCAAGACCAAGAAGAGCGGTTTTCCGCGAAAGAGATGATGTGCAATCCATGCGCGCCTGTGCTATTTTGGGGTTCTGGAACCGGAGCGCAAGAAGTTCCAGGGGCGCGAAGTCAGGCACGGCATTTCGGCAAAAACACCTTATCAAGAAAAGCGCAAGATCGTCCCATCGCCAGTTGAGGCGGGTTGCGGGGAGCCGCTCGAAGTCATATTCGTGCTGGTGGGCGTTTCGCGCTCCATGGCGGTTCGCCCCTGCATATGGCGCGGCATCAGCTGGAACGTTGCGGGCAAAGGGTGACGGCGCATACGTCTGACACGTCCCCAAGAAAAGGAGACACGGAAAATGCAGACAGAGAAGCTATATGCGGAGCCGCAGCGGGGGCACCTTTCGTTGGGAAGAGCGTTGCGGGCGATTCTGTTCCTTATCCCGGTCCTGGTGGTTGGCCTGGCGCTTTTCTCGACGTTCGGGCGGGGTCCTGACAGGCAGAGAATTGTTGGGCTGGCGATACTGATCGTCTTCGCCGTGCTTTGGGCAATCGTCATCTCTGGAATCCGTATTGCGGCGCAATGGGAGCGGGGCGTTGTGCTGCGACTGGGCAAATTCCGCTCGGTCAGAGGTCCGGGGATCATGTACATCATCCCGTTCATTGACAATGTGCGCTTTGTCGATTTGCGGTTGCTGACCCTCAACATCCCAAGCCAGCAGGTAATCACCAAGGATAATGTGCCGGCGGCAATTGACGGGGTTCTGTATTTCCTCGTGGCCGATCCGGAGAAGGCCGTGATCCGAATTCAGGATTTCGCTTTCGCGATCGCCCAATACGCGCAGGCGACCCTGCGAGATGTCGTCGGCGGCCTCTCGCTCGACGAGCTGCTTTCCGAACGGGACCAGATCCAGAGGCGAATTGCGGAAGTGGTCGAGCAACACATCCGGGATTGGGGATTGCACCTTGATTCCATTCGTCTGCAAGACATCGAGATGCCGGAAGACTTGAAGCGAATCATGTCACGGCAGGCATCCGCGGAACGGGAAAAGCGGGCTACGATCACGAAGGCGGAAGGCGATAAGATTGCCGCCACCAACCTGGCCGCTGCAGCAGCGGTCATGGAACAGACGCATGGCGCGATGAAGCTGCGCACGCTTCAGACTATTGACGGCCTCGGAGCAGGTCCTGCCAATACCGTTATCATGTTTCCAGTGGAACTGACGGACGTCGTCGAGCGCATCGTCACGTCGGTATCCAACAAGACAGACTCCCCACGGTGACCCCTTCCGAGCAACCCGGCGGGCGAACCGGC
>DAOLNV010000089.1:0-5899 GCA_035416745.1 Candidatus Hydrogenedentota bacterium
TTTTTGAAGACAACAGTTTCAGCATCGGAAACACCCCGCTGGTTCATTTGCAGCGGCTTGGCAAAGATCTGAATGCCAAGATATTCGCCAAAGTGGAGGGCCGAAATCCGGGGTATTCGGTGAAGTGCCGAATCGGCGCCAGCATGGTGTGGGACGCGGAGAAACGCGGGGTGCTCAAGCCCGGCGGGACAATTGTAGAGCCAACCTCCGGTAACACGGGGATAGCTTTGGCTTTTGTCGCCGCGGCCCGGGGATACAAACTGATTCTGACCATGCCCGAGACCATGAGCGTGGAACGCCGGCAAGTATTGAAGGCCTTTGGGGCGCTCGTGGTGCTCACCCCCGGCGAGCAGGGAATGCCTGGAGCCATCCGGCAAGCAGAAACACTCCTTCAGGAAAACCCCCAATACTTTATGCCCCAGCAGTTTAAGAATCCGGCCAACCCCGAGATTCACTACCGAACGACCGGCCCAGAGATCTGGAACGACCTGGATGGGAAAATCGACGTTTTTGTCGCGGGCGTCGGTACGGGCGGGACAATTACCGGCGTTGCCCGCTACTTCAAGAAGGCGAAAAGGAAGGTTGTTGAAATCGTTGCCGTTGAGCCCGCCGCTTCTGCAGTGCTTTCCGGCGGCCAGCCCGGTCCTCACAAGATTCAGGGCATTGGCGCGGGGTTTGTCCCCGATGTCTTGGATCTGAGCCTCATAGACAAGATCGAGCAGGTCACCAACGAGGAGGCCTTTGAGATAGCCCGCAGACTTGCCCGCCAAGAGGGTCTCATCAGCGGGATCAGTTGCGGGGCCGCCGCCTCCGTCGCGCTGCGTCTCGCTGAGCGCGCCGAGTATAAAGGGAAAAACATCGTTGTCGTTCTTCCTGATTCGGGAGAACGGTACTTGTCCACACCGTTGTTCGAGGGATAAGTGTTCCACGGACAAACTTGAGGGAGATGATTCTCAGATGCCGGATACCACGCATTATGGACTTGGCACACAAGCCCTTCACGCCGGACAGGAGCCTGATCCGGCTACCGGAGCGCGCGCAGTGCCCATTTACCAGACCACGTCGTTTGTCTTCGAGAGCGCGGAACATGCCGCGCGCCTGTTCGGACTCGAGGAATTCGGGAACATCTACAGCCGCATTATGAATCCGACGGTGGATGTGTTTGAGAAGCGGATGGCAGCCCTGGAAGGAGGCGTCGGCGCGCTCGGCTTGTCCTCCGGCAGTGCGGCGATAACGCTGGCCGCGCTGAACATCGCGAAGGCGGGCCAGAATATCGTCTCATCTTCAACGCTTTACGGCGGGACCTATAACCTGTTTGCGCACACCTTCAAGGATTTGGGGATCGAGGCGCGTTTTGTCGATGCGCGCGAGCCGGGAAACTTCGCCGAGGCCATTGACGGCGACACGCGCTTCCTCTTTTGCGAAACGATTGGCAACCCGGCGTGCGACGTGCCCGATATCGAGACCATCGCGGATATCGCTCACGATTCCGGCATTCCCCTTATGGTCGACAACACGGCGGCGTCGCCGATGCTGTTCCGGCCGATTGAACACGGCGCCGACATTGTGGTGCATTCGGCCACGAAAGTAATAGGCGGGCATGGCACCTCGATCGGGGGCGTTATCGTGGATGGCGGCACCTTCGACTGGAACAATGGGAAGTTCCCCGAACTCACGGAACCCTGCGAAAGCTATCACGGCATGAGGTTCTATGAGGCCATGAAGCCGCTGGGAAACATCTCGTATATCATCAAAGCTCGGGTGACCCTGCTGCGCGACATGGGTCCCTGCCTGTCGCCCTTTAACGCGTTTCTGCTCCTGCAAGGTCTCGAGACGCTGCATTTGCGTGTGCCCCGGCACTCGGAAAACGCGTTGAAGGTCGCTCAACACCTTGACGGACACCCGTCCGTCGAATGGGTCTGCTACCCCGGCCTGAAGAACCACCCGGATCACAAACGCGCGCTCAAATACATGCCAGGAGGCCAGGGCGCCATCCTTACGTTCGGCGCCAAGGCCGGTTACGAAGGGGCGAAGAAGTTCATCAACGGCGTAAAGCTGGCCTCTCACCTGGCCAATATCCTGGATGCCAAGACCCTCGTCATCCATCCTGCTTCCACGACGCACCAGCAGCTTTCACGGAAGGAACAGGAAGACGCGGGCGTGACGCCCAATATGATCCGCGTATCGGTTGGAATCGAGGATGTCGAGGATATCATCGCCGACCTCGATCAAGCTCTGGAACGCGCGGGAAGGTAGTGGTATACTAAATGGGCGCGGTACCTCTCACCAGGGATCGCGCCCGTTTTTTTGATAAAGGCATATCCGAAGCCGAGGAAGCAGGCATGATTGAGGAAGGCTCGATCGGCATAGTCAAATCCCAGCAATTCCAGTTTGCCGAACCGCCCAACCAGCTTGAACTGGACTGTGGCCGAAAACTGGGCCCCGTTACCCTGGCATACGAAACTTACGGCGCCCTGAACGCGGCTAAGTCTAATGCTATCTTGATATTACATGCGCTGACGGGCGACGCTCACGCTGCAGGGTACCACACACCCACCGACCCGAAGCCCGGTTGGTGGGACAACATGATCGGCCCCGGAAAGGGTTTCGATACCGACAGGTACTTCGTGATCTGCTCGAACTGCCTTGGCGGCTGCCGCGGCACCACTGGTCCCTACTCGATCAATCCCGAGACCGGCAGGCCCTATGGGCTCACCTTTCCAATAGTCACCATTGGCGACATGGTCCGCGCGCAGCGTCGGCTCATCGAGCACCTGGGTATCGAGAATCTCCTGTCCGTGGCTGGCGGCTCGATGGGCGGCATGCAGGTCCTCGAGTGGCTCACGCGCTACCCTGACATTGTCCGTTCGGGCATCTGTATCGCGTCCGGACCTCACAATGGCGCGCAGGCGATCGCGTTTGATGCCGTGGGGAGGCATGCCGTGCAGGCGGACCCCGCTTTCCGAGACGGCAACTATTACGGCGGAGACGGCCCCGTTCAGGGCCTGTCGATTGCCCGCATGCTCGGACACATTACCTACCTTTCCGATGAGACCATGCGCGCGAAATTCGGCCGGTCCCTGCGCGGAAAAACCGAGTACAGTTACGACTTCGGCAGCGAGTTCAGCGTCGAGACTTATCTGGATTACCAAGGGGAGAAATTCGTTAACCGCTTTGACGCCAATAGTTATCTCTATATTACCAAGGCCTGCGACTATTTCGATCTAATCTCCGCGTACGGTTCACTTGATAAGGCCTTTGCCCGGGTTAAGTCCCGCGTAATGGTGCTTTCTTTTTCCTCGGACTGGCTGTACCCCCCCTACCAGTCCCGCGAAATGGTCGATTCACTTAGCCGAAACCGGAAAGAAGTCACCTACTGCAACATTCATTCGGACTACGGTCACGATGCCTTCCTGCTTGAGGTGGATGCGATGAAGGACCTCATTGCCGGCTTCCTCGAACACACGCTTGACCCGCGGTTGAAAGCGAAAGAAGACAACCCGGAAACATCGGTCTCGGAAGAAGCGAGTGATCCGGTACCTCAGTCCAACGAGAGCATCTATAAAGGGCCGCGCGTTGATTACGATCTCATCGTCGACTTGGTCGACCCCGAAAGCCGCGTCCTCGACATCGGATGCGGAGACGGGGAACTCCTTCACCGTCTTGTCTGCCAGAAGCAGGTTGATGGGATGGGACTCGAGGTTTCGGAACCCAATATCATCCGCTGCGTTAACCGCGGCATCTCCGTGGTTCAGGCGGATATCGACAAGGGCTTGAGCGCCATTCCGGACCAGAGCTACGACTTCGTCATCCTCAGCATGACCCTGCAGGTTATCAAGAAACCCGAACAGGCGATCCGTGAAGTGCTGCGCGTGGGCAAGAAGTGCATTATCAGCTTCCCGAATTTCGGATTCTGGAAGGTTCGCGCGATGCTCGCCTTTCAGGGTATGGCGCCGGTCACCCGCAGCCTCCCCTATTCCTGGTATTCCACCCCCAACCGCAGCGTATTGTCCGTCAAAGACTTCCGCCAGTTTTGCCATACCCACAACATACGCATCGAACGGGAGATCCCGCTCTCGAGTTCCGGCCGGGGCGTTATCGTCCGCCAATGGCCCAACCTCTTTGCAGACGAAGCCGTTTACGTCATCACCGCGAAAACCTGAACTGCGCAAACAGACACGGATTGACAACGGGCGCCCGTCCCTATCTTCCGGGAAAGAGCGGTTCAAGGAAGTTGCTGAGGCCGTCAATGTATCGCTGCCCCGTTTCTGAATAGCCATCGTTGTGGTTGCCGGCAATTTCGAGGAATGTCTTGGGTTCAGGGGCCATCTCGAAAAGGGCTTTCCCGTGATGATAAGGCACGATATCGTCGTCCGGGCTATGTACGATTAGCAGGGGGGCGGTGACACGTCCGATCTTGTCTTCGGTTTCGAAGCGGTGGCGGAGCAGGAGATTGACGGGGAAGAACGGGAACGCCTCTTTGCCCATGGTTACCGCGGATGTAAAGGTGCTCTCAAGGATGACGGCCCCCGGCGTAACCTCGGAGGCCAGGTCGGCGGCGACGGCGCCGCCCAAGCTCCGCCCGAAGAGGACCACACGTTCGGGAGCCACGCCGCGCTCTTCGGTCAGCCACTGCCAAAAGGCCCTGATGTCTTTGTAACAGCGTCTTTCCGAAGGTTTTCCGGTGCTGTTTCCGTAGCCGCCATAGTCGTAAATCAGGACGTCGAAGCCGAGATCGCGCCAAATTGCGATGCCGCCCATCCGGCCGCTGATATTGCCGCCGTTGCCGTGGGAATACAGGATCACTCCGCGCGGCTGGTCCACGGGAATGTACCAACCGTGGGTCGTCTGGCCGTCCACGGGCAGGGCGACGTCCTGGTAGTCCCAGCCAGCCTCGGCGGGCGCCCATAGCATGCCGCGGGTTGCTGGAAAAACCATAGCGCGCTGCGCGGCTCCTACAAGCGCCACCAAGCCCCCAAGCACTAATCCCCCAAGCGCAATTGTCCAGATCATCCGGCCCCTCCAGCCCATGGTTACACGCCTTTCCGGGTGAGTTCCCGCACAGTCTGCCGAGCGACGATTTTGTCTCGCATCAGGCTGATGGGATATTGTATGATGTTGTCTTGGAAATCAAAATGCACCCAAGAGGGGGAACTACCATGACTGAGTATAATATTCTACTCGATGCCAAGAAGATGCCGGATGCGTGGTATAACGTCGCACCGGACCTGCCAGCGCCGATGAAGCCGCCGCTTCATCCCGCGACACACAAGCCATTAAACCCATCTGATCTCGCTCCGATTTTCCCAATGGCGCTGATCGAGCAGGAAATGTCGGCCAAGCCGATGATCTCGATTCCAGGCGAGGTGATGGACATCTACCGCCTGTACCGTCCCACCCCGCTGCGCCGCGCACACCGCCTCGAAAAGATGCTGGGCACACCGGCCAAGATCTTCTATAAGAACGAAAGCGTCACCCCTTCGGGCAGCCACAAGGTCAACACCTCCGTGCCGCAAGCCTATTACAACAAGAAGGAAGGGGTAAACGAACTCTGCACCGAGACCGGCGCGGGCCAGTGGGGCACCGCTCTCTCGATCGCATGCTCGATGTTCGATATGAAATGCACGGTGTACATGGTTCGCGTCAGTTTCGAGCAGAAACCGTACCGTCGCATCCTGATGCAAACGTACGGTGCGGACGTGCTATCGAGTCCCACCGACACCACCGAGAGCGGCCGGAACTTCCTGGCGAAGTTCCCCGGCACCACGGGAAGCCTCGGCATGGCCATCTCCGAAGCGGTGGAAGCGGCGGTTACGAGCGGAGGCAAGGCCAAGTACAGCCTCGGCAGCGTGCTGAACCACGTGCTGTTGCACCAGACCGTGATTGGTCTCGAGGCCAA